>JANOJB010000263.1:0-5438 GCA_031407985.1 Pseudomonadota bacterium
GTCGTCTTGTTGCATGCTGAAGGCACACCTTTCAAGCACTCATCCGGACTGGACCACGGAGCGCGTCCGCCGCGAAGTGGCGCACAGGATGTCGCATGGGGCCGTCTGAGCTTCTCGAGCACGTCGTCTCGGTCTTCGAGAAGCTGGGCATACCCTACCTTGTCACCGGTTCCGTCGCAGCCATGGCCTACGGCGAACCGCGCTTGACGAACGACATCGACATCGTGGCCGGCATCGCCGAGCAGCACATTCCCGCCCTGCGGGAGGCCTTTCCCGACGCAGCAGCTTGGCCTAGACGAGATCTGGGAAGCCATCGAAAAGAGACTGCGTTCATGACAACGGCAGGTCGCCTGTTCGCCTTGCCGGCAATCGCCAGAACCCCGCCTCTCGTATTCCCTTCGCCGGCCACCGCGGCCTCGTCGGCGGTGCAATCCTTCGCAACCCAATCTCGTGAAATCTCCGTGTCGAACGCCACGAGAACGGCCTCCCGGACGCTGCCAAGGTTCGGCCAAAATGACCACGTACTAGTCTTATGGTCGGCTTCTATGTATAGTACGATAACATGATCGAGCGAGGGTTTTGGGATCAGCGCATCGAGCGGGCATGGACCCAGGCGCCCATCGTCTGGCTGGCTGGTGTGCGGCGGGCTGGTAAAACCACCCTGGCGCAAAGCCTCGGCGCGCAGAGAACCACGTACGTCAACTGCGACCTCCCCGCGGTCGAGGAGATGGTCCGTGATCCGCAGCTGTTCTTCGGCGGCTGCACCAAGCCGGTGGTCGTGTTCGATGAGATTCACCAACTCCGCGACCCCAGCCGGGTGCTGAAAATCGGCGCGGATCTCTTCCCCGCGCTCCGCATCCTGGCGACTGGTTCGTCGACCCTGGCGGCGAGCAAGAAGTTTCGCGACACGCTCACCGGGCGCAAGCGGCTCGTCCATCTGGTGCCGGTGCTCTTCACGGAACTGCCGGACTTCGGCGTGGGTCTCCGGAAGCGACTGCTGCACGGTGGCTTGCCTCAGGCCCTGCTGGCGGAGCAGAAGTCGCCTTCATTCTATCGGGAGTGGCTGGATTCCTTCTTCGCTCGGGACATCCAGCGGCTCTTCGGTTTTCGCGACATGAACCGCTTTAACGCACTGTTCGAGTACCTGCTGCGCCAGAGCGGCGGCCTGCTCGACGTCACCAAGACGGCTTCGGCACTCGGTGTTTCGCGAACCACCGTCGACAGCCACCTGCAGGCGCTCGAGATCACCCAGGCCTTGACGCTGCTGCGCCCTTTTCACGGCGGTGGCCGCAAGGAGATCGTGCGCATGCCCAGGATTTACGGCTTCGACACCGGTTTCGTCAGCTTCACCCGGGGGTGGGAGCCGCTGCGCGACGAGGACTGTGGTGTGCTCTGGGAGCACCTGGTCCTGGAGCATCTGCAGGCACATCTCCCCGATGCACAGGTGCATTTCTGGCGTGACAAGAGCGGCAGGGAGGTGGACTTCGTCATCGTTCGCGGCCGCGACGAGGTTGACGCGATCGAATGCAAGTGGGATCCGACGCAATTGGACCCGACGGGACTCAGGGCATTCCGCACCTGGTACCCGAAAGGTGAGAACTACCTCGTCTGCCCCTCAACCGTGCCTGCGTATGTCAAGCGCCTCGATGCAATGACGATCAATGTCTGCGACCCCACGGGAATCCGCAATCGATGACCGGATGATCGATGAACCTCGACGGCGCCCAGTGCGCTAACCCATGGATAAACTGGATCATTCATCAGCAATGCCGTATCCTTATTCGCAGAGTGAACGCTTCCTTAGGACGCGCTTGCCGGAAGTCCCCTGCGATGGGGACCGGCGGTAGCTTGTGAACCCCACCTCCCGCATTTTGAAACAGATGAAGGAAGCCATTTACGCTTTGTCCAAGGGAGAGCGATGATGAAATGTGACGTATGTGGGAAAGATCAGGGTGCCGTAAAGCTGGTAACGCGGAGCTTTGGCAAGAAGGATGCTGTGTTGATCATAGAAGATATTCCTGCAATCTCCTGTTCAGCATGCGGTGAGAGTTGCATGACAGCCGAAACCCTCCACGAAATTGAGCGAAAAAAGATGCACTGACACGGTTTCGCAGTGAAGCGTCCAGTTGAAGTAACCATGTTTGTTTGATTTGCAGAGGGGTCGCGAGTGAAATCCCTCTGCCTCGCAGCGCTCGTCATCGGCTTGTCCCTGGCGGGGTAATAGGCCAAGTGCCTGCAGGGCGTGAACATCATTTCTGGAAAGGAGCGGTGTCATGGAGAAGTTGATCACGATACACATTGAAAAGTTGCCCGAAGGTTTCTATCTGGCGACTTCCGACGACATACAGGGTCTCGTGGCGCAGGGCAGAACGGTTGCCGAAACCATTGAGATTGCTCGTGACGTAGCAAGGAAGCTAATCGAATCCCAGACCGGCCGTCGCAAGGAAATCCGGTTACGCCCCATCAAGAGGAAAGTGGACATCGATCTCGTCGTCGGGGCCTGAGATGGGTCGCCTGAGCGGTTTCAGATACCGCGATGTCACCCGTAAGCTCAAGGTGTTAGGCTTTTCTTTTGATCGGCAAGCAGCGGGCAGCCACGAGCTCTGGTTCAACGCCGACACGAAGCGGTACACCACCATACCCAACCACCCCGGCGATTTGCCTGAAGGGACGTTGCAGGCGATATTGAAGCAGGCAGGCGTGCGGGCCGATGAATTCCTCAAGGCCTGAGGCGGGCGGTCCCTCGTGTGCCGGAAAACCCCGCTTCTCCTGAAATCCCTCTGCCTCGCCGCGCCTGTCAGCGGCTTGTCCCCGGCCGGATATTGGATCAAGTGCCCAGGGTTCATCGCCGAATGAGTAGATGCTTTAAAAACAAGCACTTATGCTTCATAATCAACACACTGTGATTGCAACGACCGTTGCTTCCTTTCCGGCTGTTCCCTGCGATGGGGACCGGCGGTAGCTCATGCCCCGGAAACATTGAGCGATGAAGACCGCCCCCGTGAAGCGCCTCTCCCGTTTTGTCGCCCCCGCCTTCTGGGACCGGCGGTTCGGAACCCTCTCCTGGGAGCGCGACCGCGATTTCATCGTCCGCCGGCTGTTGATCGAGGATCCCCTGGGCCTGGCGGCCCGCATACGGGACAGCGGCATCAGGCTCGAAGTCTCGAGCGTCTCCCGGGGCACCCCCGAAAGAAGTTCTCGGTGAACGACATCTCGTCCGTCATTTATGGTCTGTGCTACTTCGACGACGCCGAGGCCGAGCCGCTGCCGATCATGCTTGCCCCGGCAGGGTGGCCGGAGATTCGCGCCGGCGTCACCGCGGCGTTGAAGAAGATTGTGTGATTACCGTCCGGGGCGATCAAGCGGTCATCGCGCCGGAGTTTGACGCCCGCAATCGGGAGCGTTTGACCCGGAAGCTCATAGAACCGCTCGCCGTGGGTCGGAACACCCCGCTTCTCCTGAAATCCCTCTGCCTCGCAGCGCTTGTCAGCGGCTTGCTTCTGGCCGGGTATTGGGTCAAGTGTCAGCTGGGCGTGAACATCATTCCTGGTTTGTGCTTCAGTGAACTGCTGCCGCGCTATGATTGGAGCAAGATTTATGTCCTGTTTATTTCTGGGGATGATGATATCTTCTACTTGAGATCGACGAGAACAAGGAGATGGGAGATGCGTTACAGGATCGTTCTCCAACATTCCGAAGAAGGGTACAGCGTCTCCGTTCCCGGCCTGCCCGGTTGCTGGTCGCAGGGCGCAACGGAAGAGGAGGCTCTCGAAAACATCCGAGATGCGATCCGGGAGTATACGGCTGCCGTCCAGGAACTCTTCCCAGGAGCCGAAGTGCGCGAGGTTGAGGTCACCGTCTGACCCCATGGGGAAGATCCCCGGGGTCAACCATCTGGCTGCAGTGCGTGCCCTCGAGAAAGCAGGTTTCAAGATCATTCGCCAGGGCAAGCACATCGTCATGTCCGACGGGATCCGTATCCTTACGATCCCGCGCCACAACCCGGTGAACGCCTTCACGATGGGTGGTATCGTTCGCGATGCCGGCCTCACTCTTGAGGAGTTTAGGAAGCTCCTGTAGAGGTCTCGATACACGCTCGAGAATTGCATGAATGACCAAGGCATCCCGGAAAACCCCGCTTCTCCTGAAATCCTTCTGCCTCGCCGCGCTTGTCATCGTCTTGTCCCCGGCGGGGTATTAGGCCAAGTGCCAGCTGGGCGTGAACATCATTCCTGAGAATCGTGGCCGTTTCCCACTCGCGCTATCCTGCTTGGAGTGTTGATGCAGAATAGATGGCGAACACTCATCGAAGAGGAAGAGGCGATCATATGAAGACAGCCGATCCCAAACTCCTTCGGGACATTGTCGTGCGGGTGACGGCGGCGGTGCACCCGTCACGAATTATCCTCTTCGGGTCGGCCGCGCGTGGGGAGTTGGGATGGAATAGCGATCTGGATCTCCTGGTGATAATGCCGGAAGGAAGCCACCGAAGGCGCACGGCTCAAGAAGTATTCCGCGCGCTCCGGGGGATAGGGACGCCAAAGGACATTGTGGTAGTGACAGAACGCGATGTGGTGGAGTACGGCGGGAACCCCTCACTCGTGATGAAGCCCGCGCTCGAGGAAGGGCTCGTGCTCTATGCCGCAGGATAGAACGACACCGGGATCGGCACAGGATTGGCTCGCCCGCGCCAGGAGCGATTTGGCAATTGCCCAGTCGCCTTTGCCCGAGGGGGCGTTTCTTGAGGATTTGTGTTTCCACGCGCAACAGGCTGCGGAGAAGGCCTTGAAAGCAGTATATCAACATCGCCAGTGGGTTTTTCGCTATACACACGATCTTGAGGACCTGATCGCAGGTCTTAGGGAAAGAGGACAGGACATCCCGCCTGATGTGCAAGAGGCCGACCTGCTGACTGGGTTCGCATGGGAGGCGAGATATCCGGGTTTGAGCGAGCCCGTGGGCAGAGAAGAATACGAAGAATCCGTCCGGCAAGCGGGAATCGTTGTCGCCTGGGCGGAGAAAGTAATTATCCCCTTGAAGAGTCCATGATCGAGCGACACCGGCGGTAGCTTGTGAACTTCGTGATCTTCTTCGGCGAATTCGGCACGATGAAATGCAGCATGGGGGCGAGTGAGTCTCGGTGGATATAGGCAAACAGATCGATTACTGGCGCACGCACGAGCGCGCTTGAAGACCTCGATGCTGCACAAGCCTTGGTCAAGCTAGGCAAATACCGTCATGGTCTCTTCCTGGCCCACCTAGCCCTCGAGAAAGTGCTCAAGGCCCATATCTGCCGTGCGACGGGCGATATCCCGCCGCGGATCCACACGCTGCCCGCCTTGGCGGCGCGCACAGGCCTTACGCTTCCAAAGTCGAGAACTGAGTTCCTGAGCATGTTCGACAGATACCAGATGCAGGGTCGTTACCCTGAACCTCAT
>JANOJB010000273.1:0-33721 GCA_031407985.1 Pseudomonadota bacterium
GTTCAGTCCGTTTTCACAAAGGAGCCACCAACTGTTCTTCGTCACGTTCAGCTCGCGGATGGACTACGGTTTCCAGCTGGCGAACCGCAGCGCCACCGATGGCGGGATCGCCCAGCTGTGGATGTCGGCGATCGATCTGCGTTCGCTGAAACTGGGCCAGACCGGCGCCGATCCGTCGTTGCCCCCGGTTTGGCTGCCATTCCAAAACCTCACCCAGACCAACCACCTGCCCTTCTGGAGCGAGATCGTCGCGTGCAGCGCCGACGGGCCTGGCTATCCGGGCTGCGGCGACAACGAGGTGTGCGATCGCGGCGAGTGCCTGGTTAGCCCCTGATCGGACGAGTGACGGGATGTTGGATCAGCTCGCACGCGTTTAGGTGAAGGATAGGCCCGTGCGAGACATACACACTCACGAGACGGTGTACGCGTAAATGACCAAATCTTGCGCCGGCGTCGGGCTGCTCGTCTCGGGAATTGCCGGGGTCGGACCGCCGCTCGCGGTCGGATTCGCGCATCGTTTCGGAAACGCTGGTCGGAAAGGTTAGTCACATCATGACATCACATCGTCTTCTTGTTCACCTGGGCACGTTGTGCCTTACCATCGGTGCCTGTGCTCCCGGGGACGCCGGCGGCGGGTCGGGCGGGGGCAACGGGAGCCGTACGGGTGGAGTCTCCGGCACCGGCGGAGTGACCGGCACGGGTGGAGTCACCGGGACGGGTGGTGTGACCGGCACGGGTGGAGCGACCGGCACCGGTGGAGCGACCGGCACCGGTGGAGCGACCGGCACCGGTGGAGCGACCGGCACCGGCGGAGCGACCGGCACTGGCGGCCAAACAAACACGGGGGGCGCGGTGGGCTCGGGTGGGCGGTCGGGCACGGGAGGTGTTGCGGACGCGGGCGTACCGACGGACGCGATGGGCGTCGGAGGCGCGGGCTCGGGCGGTCGGATCGGAGGAGGAGGAGGCGGCGGCAATACGGGTGGGGCCGGACCGGGGGGATCTACAGGCGCCGGCGGAGCGGGTGGCGCATATCCCCTCAAGAACCCGCCGGTCCCGAGTGCCGGTTGTGGCAAACCGACGACGATAACGACCAGCAGCTCGTACAGGACGATCACGAGCAGTGGGGATCAGCGCCAGTACATGATCACCATGCCCTCCCCCTACGACATGAACAAGGCGTACCGCTACATCTACGCATCGCATGGCCTTGGCGGCCAGGGCTCCGACATAACGAGGGAGAACTATTATGGCCTCAAGCGTTTGTCGGACGCCGCCAACGACCAGGCTATCTACGTCTCGGCCAGCGGAATAGACGGCTCCTGGGGACTAAAGGACGTCCCGCTGTTCGACGACCTTCTCAACCTCGTGAAAGCGAACGCTTGCGTCGACACGTCGCGTGTCTTCGTAACCGGGTTTAGCTTCGGCGGCATGTACAGCTACTCGCTGTCCATGACTCGCCAGAAGGACATTCGCGCCGCCATTGGCATGGGCCCGGCCAACTACAACATCCAAATCCCCCCCAAGGTGAAGGCGCCGATCGCTTGGATGCAAACAACCGGGATGAGCGACGGAACGACCCCATGGGTCCAGGGGAGCAGCACGACCAATGGCGCGAAGTTCATCGCCATCGAACGCGCCAAGGACAATGGGTGCATGGTGCCGGCGGACATTCCGGTATGGAGATCGGGCGACCCAGTCTGTTACGACTTCGTCGGGTGCCCGGCCGCATATCCCGTCAAGGCGTGCACATTCAACGGCGGACATACCCTCATGCCCATGGCTGCCAATGCGCTTTGGGCGTTCATCACCCAATTCTAGGAGGAAACGCCCGAATCCAGCGATCGCTTGGGAGTACTCGACCATGACCTCTCTTTCGGAGCGACAGGCCCGGACGTCGTGGCCAATTCTAGCTCGACTCATCCTGGCGGCTGGCCTGGTTTGGGCAGGATGTAGCCCATCCGCGCGTGGCGGTGGATCGGGCGGCGTGGGTACCGGCGGAAGCCGCGGCACCATCGCGACCGGAGGAGCCGGCCCGACCGACGCTGGTAGCGGCGGAACGCCGGGCACCGGTGGGAGCGCAGCAGGCGGCGGCGCGGCACCTGGTACCGGCGGCGCCGCGCCGGGCACCGGCGGCGGCTCTGGCGGGGGCGGCCGACCGGGCACCGGCGGAAGCCCTGTCGACGCGGCCGCCCCCGACGCTGCTGGCGGTGTGGACGCCGGTGGCGACGCCGGGCCGCCCCCGACGGGGGTCGGCGGTGTGCCCTGGCCGGCGCCGCTCGGCCAGTCCCTGACCGGACAATGGATCTGGCAGACGGTGGATGGACCCGCCAACACCTGGTTGGCTTTCCGAAAGAAGGTCACGCTCGCGAGCGTTCCCGCCTCCGCGCGCGCGTTGATAGCCGCCGAATCGAAATACTGGCTGTGGGTCAACGGAAAGCTGGTGGTGTTCGAGGGCGCGCTCAAACGGGGGCCGAACGCCACGGATAGCTACGTCGACGAGGTGGAGCTCGCGCCCTATCTCGCGGCCGGCGACAACACCATCGCCGTGCTGGTCTGGTTCTTCGGCAAGGAGGGCTTTTCGCACAAGAACAGCGGCAAGGGAGGTCTGTTCTTCCAGGCGGCCGCCGGCGCCACCACGATCGTCAGCGATCAGAGCTGGAAGATGCGAGTCCACGCTGGCTACCGGCCTCAGACCGCGACCGCTCCCAACTACCGATTGCCGGAATGGAACGTCGAATACGACGCCCGGAACGAAATCGGCAACTGGACGGCGACAACGTTCGACGACACCGCTTGGACCGCCGCCACCCCCAAGGGGGTGCCCCCCATGGCGCCCTGGGGCCGTCTGTGGCCGCGGGGAATCCCGCTCTTTCGGCAGTCGGGGATAAAACAGTACGTCAATCAGTCGTCCTTGCCGACGTCCGGAACAGGCGCGGTTATTCGCGCGCGGCTGCCCTACAACGCGCAGATCACGCCGTACCTCCACGTGAACGCGCCCAACGCCGGCGCGACCATCGTCCTTGAGACCGATCGCACGAACGAGAAGGGTGGCGCCTCGGTGCGCGCCCGCTACGTCACGCGTGCGGGAGATCAGGAATACGAATCGCTGGGATGGCAGAGTGGCAACGAGGTCCAGTACACCATCCCGGCCGGAGTGCAGATCGTCTCGCTCGGCTATCGGGAGAGCGGCTACGACTCCGATTTCTCAGGGACCTTCACCTGCAGCGACAACAACCTGAACACGCTGTGGACCAAGGCGCAGCGGACCCTCTACATCAACATGCGCGACAGTTACTTCGACTGCCCGACGCGCGAGCGGGCCCTGTGGTGGGGCGACGTCGTGATCGAGCTGGAACAGGCCTTCTACGCGCTGGATCGGCGGTCCGATTTCTTGGCCCGCAACGCCATCAACACCCTGATTGGCTGGCAGCGGAGTGACAAGACCATGTTTGCGCCGGTACCGGCTGGAAACTGGGCCGACGAGCTTCCCGTGCAGATGTTGGCGTCGATCGGCATGGCCGGGTTCTGGACGTATTACTTTCACTCCGCCGATCTCGCCGCCCTTGCCGCGGCCTACCCCAAGGTCAAGTCGTATCTGACGCTGTGGACGCGGAGCGCGAACGGGCTGGTCGTTCACCGCGCGGGCGGCTGGGACTGGTCGGATTGGGGGACGAACATCGACGTACCTCTGCTGGACAACGGCTGGTACTACATGGCGCTCGATGCAGCGGCACGGATGGCCGAGCTCACGGGGAACGCCGCCGACGCGCCCCAGTACCGGGCCACGATGGCCGCGCTGAAGACGGCCTTCGTCAGGGAATTCTGGAACGGAACGCGCCTGGCTTCGCCGGGCCATACGGGTGCCCCCGACGATCGCGGCCACGGATTGGCCATCGTGGCCGGCTTGCTGGGTCCAGCGGAATGGCCGGCGGTCAAAGCGGTGCTCGCCACCCGCACCAACTCGAGCCCCTACATGGAGAAGTACGTCCTCGAGGCCTTCTTTCGCATGGGCGACGCGGCGGGTGGGCTGGCGCGGATGCGCTCCCGCTACGCCACCATGATCACGAGCGCGTCCACGACCCTTTACGAGCACTGGGATCCGTCGGAAGGGACGTTGAACCACGCTTGGTCTGGCGGCCCGCTCACGTTGATGTCCCAATATGTGGCCGGTGTTGCACCGACTACGCCGGGGTACACAACGTTTCAAGTCTTGCCTCAGCTCGGCGGCCTCTCCCGCGCGACGGTTTCGGTGCCTTCGATCAAGGGAACCATCGAGGCCGACATCGCCTCGACCGCCGGGCAGTTCTCGATCGCGGTCACGTCACCGGTCGGCACGACCGCCACCATCGGCATCCCGACGGCGCCGTTCTCCGGCGGCGCAGCGGGGATGCAGATCTCCGTCAACGGTACGGCCGTCTTCGCCGCCGGAGCGTTCAAGCCGGGGGTGACGGGTGTGATGTCCGCCGCCGAGAACGCCGGCTACGTGAAGCTGGCAGTGGCGCCCGGCAAATGGAACGTGGTTGCCACCGGACCCGCAGCCCGATGAGCCGTGCGTCGATCGCGGCGAGCCTTCCGAGCGCGTGCTGTTCGAGCATGTACCTGTAGGC
The DNA here is from genome assembly GCA_031407985.1 of Pseudomonadota bacterium. Taxonomy (GTDB): domain Bacteria; phylum Myxococcota_A; class Polyangia; order Fen-1088; family Fen-1088; genus FEN-1088. The sequence continues at coordinate 4,608 of JANOJB010000273.1, forward strand.
GATATTTCAGCCGCGCGGTCCTACCGGCGACGACGGACACGGCGTCGGCACAGTGGAGCGAAACCCAGCGCCGCCAGGCAACTCACCAGGATCTCGGTGCTCGGATCGGCACCGCTCACCCCGCAGGCGCACCCACCGCCCACTGTTGCGGCTCCCGGCGGATCGCCGGTGGGCGACGAAGCTCCTCCCGATCCCCCCGGAATGCCGACGGGCCCGACAGGCGCGCCGCCGCTGCCTGCTTTCGCCCCACCCGTCCCTAGGACGCTGGCCCCGCCAAAGCCGACGGCACCGCCGGTTCCCGAAACGCCACCGGTCGACGGCTGCCCGCCGCTGCCCACAACACCGCCGGAGGCCGCGGCGCCGCCGGTACCGCCGGTGCCGGGACCGCCGCCCCTGCCACTGGTGCCGGGACCGCCGCCAGTGCCGCCGGTGCCGGGACCGCCGCCCGTAGACGTCGTTCCACCATCCGGGGGAACCACGACGCCGTTGTTGGCGACGACGTGAAGAAAACACGCCCCGCAACTTTGGGCACCGGAGCGACGGTTGGCGCCGTTTTCTTCCACGAAGGTGACCTGCGAGCGGGCCGTGTCCACGGTATCCACCACGGCGACGTGGCCCGTCGATGTGCTCGAGCCACATGATCCGGGGGCGAAAACGATCAGGTCTCCGTGGACGGGAGTGGTGGTCTGAACCACGCCACTGGCTGCCGTTGGTTGCGTCTCACACCACGTGCCAGCGTTGCCGCGTGGCAACCAGTTCGTGATGTTCCACCTGAAATGCAGGTACCGATGCGCCAGCTCCGTGCATTGGTAGCCACCGCTGCCTTGTGTCCGCACCCAGTCAGGCCCCATGGCAGTCAAGCTGGTGTCCACGCCGTTGTTCGAATAGATCGCGGCGTTTTCGGAGCCGGCACATTGCGCATAGGCCGGTATCCCGTCGACGAATCGGTTCACGGGGACGGTTTCACCACAAACGCTCAGCGCGCCGCGTGTCTCTTCGATGTCGAAGACGCCCTCGCCACAACTGGACACGGTCGCGATCGAAACGAGCAGCCGTGTTGCCGTGATCCGACGGAGATTGTTCATGTTCGATTCCTTTGTCGGCGGCACAGCGCACCACCCAGAAGCAGTCCAAGTACGATTGATGCCGAAGCGGACGATCGCCGATCCGCGGAGTCGATCGCACAGCCACAACCACCCGCAATCCGTCCGCCGTTTGCGGGCGCCACGTTCCCACCGGTCGCGCTTCCACCCCCGGTTCCCGCCGTTGTTGTGCCCCCGGTTCCCACCGTTGTTGCGCCCCCGCTACCGGCGGACGCTCCGGCAGTGCCGCCGCCACCACCACCCCTCCCCGTCCCCATGCTTGCGCCGGTTCCCACCAGCCCGCCGCCGGTGCCGGGCGCGCCACCCGCGTTCGCACGACCTCCGGATCCGCCACTCCCGGAATTTCCGCCCGTCGTGCCGATTTGACCTCCCGCTCCGCCGGCGCCTGCTGTACCACCTGATCCGCCGGGCCGTCCCCCTGTGCCGCTGGCGTCCCCGCGACCACCGCCGCCGGTGCTGCCACCCCGCCCCGCCGAACCCGGCGTGCCGCCCGATCCGGTGGCGCCGCCGGATCCCGTGCCGTCACACCCTTCCATGTTGGGGCCGATATCCCCGCCTGGGAACACGACCTTCACGTGAGCCGCGTTCGCATCACGGCTTTCCAAGGTTATCGTGACCAACCCGGCCGGATCGCTATAGGTTTGGCCGACCAGCAAGGGCGCATCGTCGAAGGAAGTCGTCGCTGGCGTCATGTCCAGCATCTTCGTGTTCGCACTGTTCTGCGTGTAGTTGCCCCCGAGATAGACGAGAACTCCATTCACAATGGGAGCGTTCTCCGCGTACGCGGCGTCTATTCCAATGCGCTGGTGATAGTCGACGTAGTAGTACTCGGAGGTCGTACGCGCGATCCGGATGGCTTGCGTCCCGCACGCGATCGGCAGCTCGACGGGCTGGATCGGGTAGGTTCCCCCCTGCCGCACGGTCAGAATGTTCGCGGGGCCCAGGACGCCCGCTCGCGCTTTGTTGTACGCGTTGCTGTGCCGAAAGTTGTTGCTGCCCATCACATCGAACCGGCTGCCGTACTCGTTCAGAGTGCAGCTTGATCCCAGGCTGACGCGCGCACCTCCCTCGGTGCAGTTGTTGGTCGACGAATGGCTCATCCTGAAGTTGTGGCCGAACTCGTGGTTGGTGACGCTTCCCGGTGTGTCGCTGTTGATCCAGGTGTAGCGCCCATAGTTGTAGTTCCCCGTCGGCGCCTTCGTGCCGCCGCTGCCTGCGCCCCACCCGCTCCAGGAACATGCCGACGTCCGGGGAAAAAAGTGCACGACGTGGTCGTAGGGTCCAAGGTCGACGCCGGCGGCCAGCGCGGCGGCACGAGCCTCGGTGCCCCAGGTGTTTTGATCGCAGGGCGAGCTGGCGCTCGGGATCGTGTAGTACCCGAAGACGTCACCGTTCGGATCGGACAGTCCCTGGAGGGTCATCCAATTGTAGAAGTTGTCCTCGTAGTAGGCCTTCGCCGAACTGGCTCCACTGAACAGTTGTGAACGGACTTCCTCGGGCGTGATGGGCTGCGTGGTGAGGTCCGAAAAATTGAAAATCAGCGCTGCTACCCGGCGAACAACCGGTGTCGCGGGGGGCAGCAATGCGCCCCGTGTGGTCTCGATCCCCTCAGGATTCGCCATCAACGTCATGGCCGCGGAGGTGATCCGATTGCGCGCCGACCACTGTCCGGTTACGCGTACGCGCGCGCCATCCGTCAGGTCACGCGGTGGATCGCCATTCAGGTCCAGCGTGACGACACGGCCATCGTCGAGGCGGACCGCGTACTCTTGCCAAGAGCGTCCGAATTCGAAATCGTCGGCGATGCCGATCTCAAGCTGCCCCTCGGCGACCGTTTCGCCGCAGCCCAGCACCAGGGCGACGGCCAGGTAGGATTTCGACCGCACGAATTTCCAGAAGCCTTCGAATGACGATCGCCGTGGGTTTTTTGTGTGTCGCATGGTGTTCTTGCGCCGAATTGGCGCGTGGGAGTTGAAACCGGACAGAAAACTTCGCTCGGTGGTGTTTTTCGTGTCCGGTTTTGTGCTGGCGTGGCCAAATCAGACCATGCAGGCCTTGGATGGGGTCGACGAGCGACAGGATCGGTTCCTGGCGCGTTTCATTCCGAACCAGGGGACCGTCCGGGCGTTCATCCGATCGTGCGTCTGGGATCGGGCGACGTGCGACGACATATTTCAGGAGGTGGCCCTGGTGCTGTGGCGAGAGTTCGACCGGTACGATCCCGGGCGACCGTTTGGCCCTTGGGCACGGGGTGTGACCGCGCGAACGATTCGCATGCGGCTGAGGCAACGTCGGAACACGCTTGTGGCCGTGACGCCGGAGGCCATGGAGGCCATCGAGATCGCGTTCGCGACTCTTGCGACTTCGCCCTCTCGTAAGGAGGAAGCCTTACAGCGCTGCGTGGAGCTGTTGCCCGACAAGTCGCGCCAGCTGGTGCGCCTGCGGTACCGAGAGTCCCTGAAGGTGGCCCAGATCGCCGCACGGATCGGCAGCAGCACCGATGCGGTCCAGAAAGCTTTGACACGCCTTCGGGATGCTCTGCACAGGTGCGTCGAACGGCGGATGCGAACGCAATGGGAGGTCACATGAGTGGGGCGGACGATCTGACGCGGGCGCGAGAGCTGATGGACCGATGCCTGAATGGCGTGACCAACAACGCGGAGGTTGCCGAGTTGAATCGGCTGCTGGCAGGGGATCCCGAGGTCGCCCGCGAGTGGGCCCGGGCGGCCAGCCAGGAGAGCGAGATGGAGCTCCTCTTTGGCCCGGAATCCGACGATTCCGTGGTCGCGCTGGCGGCGCCGCGCAGAATCGTCAGGCGGTCGTCCATCGCCGCCGGAGGCTTGGTCGTTGCGGCGGCCGTGCTTGTCGGCCTTGTGTTCTGGCCGAAAAATCCGGAGAAGCGAGCGACCGTCGTCGCGTCCGGAAATTCCCACCGGGCGACGAAGCAGGCAACGAAGACGGTTCGGTTCGCCGATGGATCGACCGCCGAGTTGTGGGGCGAGGACAGCAGTCTGGAAAAGCGATCGGAAAACGCGACCGGAGTGGACGTCGCGTTGACGAAAGGGGCCGCGCGTTTCGAGGTGCTGCCGCGTGCCGGACGGCCGTTTCGAGTCTGGGTTGAAGGACTGCACGTGGATGTCGTGGGCACCGTCTTCACCGTCGAACGCCGATCTTCCGACGTCCGGGTGTCCGTGGAGCATGGGTCGGTCAGGGTGATCTCCGGCCTGCTGGAGCTGCATGTGGCGGCGGGATCCGCAAGACTGCTCCCCCTGCCCGAGCCGTCGCAGCGGATCGGGGCGCCCGCAAGCGGGCCCGTACCTGGCCCCGCGCCCCAAGCGGCGCCCGGGCTCGTCACGGAGCCTGGGGCCGAAAGTCCACGACCGGTCGGGCGGCGTGACGAGCCTGGAGCATTGCTCAAGGCCTCGGATGTCGCGCGGCAGGCGGGGCGACCCGAAGAGGCGCGGAAGCTGCTCGAACGCATCCTCGATCGGCATCCGCGCGATCCCCGCGCGGCTTACGCGGCCTTCATCTTGGGGCGGGTGCTGCTGGATGAACTGGGTCGCCCGCGCGAAGCGGCCGCCGCTTTCGCTCGGGTTGCGGCGTTGGATCCACGGACCCCGTTGGCGCAGGACGCCCTGGCGCGCGAGGTCGAATCGTGGTTTCACGCCGGGGACGAATCGCGCGTCCGCGACCGGGCCCGCGAATACCTGTCGCGCTATCCAGACGGCCGCCGAAGGGATCAGGTTCGCCGGTATAGTCGCCTCGAATGAGAGCCGGTGCCGCCGTCATGTTGCTGACAACCACCGCGATGGTGCTCTCATCGACGCGCGTCCGAGCCACGCCGGCGACCACCCCGACGTCAACGATCCCACCGCGATCGCCTCTGCTTGTGCTGGACTTAGACCGCTGCGCGGTGGTGCCCGCCGGCGACGTTCGTGACCTTGTTGGCGTCGAATTGCGACGATCGGTCGCGGTCGTGCTGACCGCCCCTTCCCCCGGCGACAGTTCGGGCTCCTCCTCCGGCACGTTCACAACCACGGAGGTGCGGGTCGCTTGCGCGGGATGGCACGCGGAAATCGCCATCGTCGATCCGCTCACGGGGAAGACCGTAACGCGCGCGGTGGACCTGCAAGCTGCCGCCCCCGTCGCGCGGACCCGCCTGTTGGCGCTCGCAGTCGTCGAGCTGCTTTCGGCCAGCTGGATGGAACTGGAAAATGATCCGGGTCCCGGCGCTCCGCCGGTGGGCGCGGGGGCGGCGCCTGAAGCTCGGGCGGAGGCACTGGAGTTCCTTCGCGGCCGTCCTGCAAACAAGCGTTCCCATCGGGTCATGGCCACGTTCACGACGTTCGGTCCATTGGGATCAAACGCCGGCCCGCGCCAGTGGGGGGCTGGACTGCTCGTGGGGGGGGACGTAGCCCATCACATGGGTTGGATGGTCGATCTGTCCGTCGGGCATGGCAGTCGCGCCTTTTCGCTGGGACTCGTCACAGCCGAAACGGTGGGTGGCTTGTTAGCCGTGCTCGGGCACGTGCCCCTGGAAAGGGCGACCCTGCGTGGGGGAATTGGCGCGCGGGGCGGCGGTGCGTGGCTCAGCGGGATGCCGGCGGATCCGGGCATCGCCTTCGGCGGCGCGGTACGCGGCCTGTGGTGGGGGCCGGTGTTTCTGATTGACGGAACGGTTGCTCTGGGACAACGGGCCTTGCTGGGACTGACCTTCGAGGTGGGTCGAACAATCCTGCCGGTGACGGCGCGGGTGCAGGGGGACAGCCCGGTCGTGATCGATGGAACATGGCTGCGGGGGACATTGGGGGTTGGCTTTGTCCTGTGAGCCCCATGCGCGAATGCTCCGCGTGGCGGTATCGGCCATCGCGTTGGCGGGCATGGCGATGACACCAGCATGTGGAAACGGCGCGGACGGGACAGTGCTGGGTATTCCGAACCGCAGTCGGCCCAAGTTGCTCTACGCCGCCACCAACGAACCGACGGGCATCACCGATCTGACTTATTTGCGCGACCGCGTGACTCGGCTGAACCAGGGCCCCTTCGACGGCCTCACACTTGATGTCGGCCTGGGGGACGAGCCCTGGGGCGATGTCTCCTACACGCGGGCCATGTTCGATCCCGAGGTCGAGCTGTTGCGGTCGATCCCGTTCGCCAAGTTGAGCGACAATTTCCAGATGTTCAACGCCGCCCGCGGGGCGGTCGACTGGTTCGACGATCCCGCATTCGCGATATTGATCGGCAACGCGCGCGTTGCCGCCGAAGTGGTCCGGGACGCCGGGTTGCGCGGAATCTTCTTCGATGTCGAGGCATTCGCGGACGCCGCCTGGACGCTTCCCAGGGTGCCCGAGGGAACACCATTCGCGTCGTTCGAGACCCAGGCCCGTGCCCGCGGCGCCCAGTTCATGACGGCGATGTTGGAGGTCATGCCCGATATCACCATCCTGCTGACGGTATCGTTCAGCGAGGTCTTCCGCGCGGTGTGCCTCGCGGGGGCCTCGCCCGAGGAGGACCGGTACAGCATGCTCCCCGCCTTCCTGGACGGGATGTTCCAGGCGCGCGCCACGCTGCAATCGCCGGCGCAGATCATCGACGGCTTCGTGGCGTCGTACGCGGCCCGCAATCCCGAGTCATTTCCGGTCTACCGCGAGCTGATTCAGGGGAACTGGCGGGGCTTGCAGGAACGTTGGCTGCCCGGCATCGTCAGCTTTCGTTTCGGCACCGGAGTGATCGACTGGGACGACCAGGCGCGCATCACGTGCGCACCCGATATCCAGGGCAAGCTGACGCGTGATTTGCCGGTCGCATTCGGTGTCAGATTCGATGCCGACACATTGATCGGGGGTGATTTTCACACTGTCCCGACGGACTTCGGGATGAACTTCTTCACGCCGGACACGCTGGCGACGGTCCTGACGGCGGCCTTGGCAAGCGCGGAGAAGTACGTGTTCTTGTGGAGCCACACCGTGGACTGGTTGGGCGCGTCGTCGGCCCGTCCGCCTCCGGCCGAATACGTTCAGGCGGTGACCCGGGCACGCGCCGGAGCACCGTAGCGGCATGTCCCGACTGCCCCCGCTTCCCCTTCTCCGCCCTGCCTTTTGTCTGATGGCCTTTCTCGCCGCCGGCTGCATCATCGCGGCGTGGGCCGGTCGCCAACGCGCCACGCGCCGACGCATCGGTTGCGGGTCGCCCACCCGCGCAGCTGGAAATCACAGACTCTCGGCCTCACACCGCCTCCCTGTTTTCCGCTGGAGCTCGTAGCATGCGGCCGGACTCGGTTGGCTACAATAAGCGACCCGCCCGCCCATGAACACATTGACCCAATACGCCCGCCTGCTTGCCGTGCAGATCCGCATGTCGGCGGTGACGGCGATGCAGTACCGCGCCGACTTCCTCTTGAAGGGTGCCATCTCGCTGATCTGGTTGGGCGTGGCGCTGATCCCGTTGATCAGCGTGTTCAATCAGCGTCCCACCGTGCGCGGGTGGACGTTTCACGAGGCGCTGGTCGTCGTCGGGTGGTTCTCGCTGATGAAGGGAATCCTGGAGGGCGCCATCAGCCCCAGCCTGACCAGCGTCGTCGAACACGTCCGCAAGGGGACCTTGGATTTCCTGCTGCTGAAACCAGCCGATGCGCAGTTTCTGGTGTCGACGGCAAGATTCGAACCCTGGCGCGTGATGGACATCTTCGGCGCGATGGGCGTGTTCGTCTACGCGTTCCGAGGCATCGGGCGTGTCCCCCAGGCCAGCAGCGTGCTCTTGGCCCTGGCGCTGTTGGTCGTGGCGGTTCTGGTCCTGTACGCGTTGTGGATCTTGGTGGTCAGCGCGTCCTTCTGGGTCGTCAAGGTGGACAACCTCAGCTACCTGTTTGGCTCGCTGTTCGACGCCGGCCGCTGGCCCATCGCCGTTTTTCGGGGCGCGTTGTGGTTCGTCTTCACGTTCATATTTCCGCTGGCACTGATGACCAGCTACCCGGCAATGGCGTTGCTTGACCGGTTGCCCGCGACCACCGCGCTTGCCGCCCTGGGCGGCGGCCTGGCATTCGCATCGATCGCGCGTCTGGTTTGGAAGCGGGCGCTGACGTTCTATACGTCCGCCAGCTCGTGATCCGCCCGGGTCTGGGGCGGTTGAAACATGACACGGCTGTCAGCAACGCCGCACACGTGTGTTGGTTCTTGCACGCGACGCGCTGCCGCCACCACCCCGAACCGCCCACGGCAGGTTGAAATTGTTGCGTTTTGCGATGTTCCGTTGTCACTGGCCGCGGCCTGGCACAACCGTTGCTATTCTCCCTGACCAACATGAAGAAAAACCTCAACTCCCCGGTGCGCCTGACTGCCCTGACGGCCCTGATGGCCCTGCCCGCCCTGTTGCTTGCGGCACCGACCGCCTGGGCGCAACCCGCCCCGGGACAACCCGCCCCACCCCGCATCGAAAGGCTGGCGCTGGTTCCGATCTCGGGGACCAACGTTCACCCGGGCTACCTGGACGCGGCGCGGGACATTCTGAAAGACCACCTGCTGCAAACCGGCCGGTTCAGCATCGTCAGCCTTGCGGGTGAACCCGGCGCTCCCGAAATCGCGCCAGAACAGGCCGTCGCCCAGGCGCGTGAAGCCGGCGCGGATCTCGTCGCCATCACCCACCTGGCGCGCCTGGGTGGCACCGGCCGCGTGCGCCTGTCCGCCTACCGCGTAGCCACGGGCGCGCTGTTCCACACCGACGGCATCGGCATCGCGGGCGGCCCCGACGATCTGGATCCCGCGTTGAAGCGCCTGGCGGTCGGCCTGGCCACCGGGAAACCGGCTGCCCAAAACGGCGAGATCGATTCGGTCACGCAACGGCAATCGGATCCGATGATGAAAGAAACCGCCACCAAGATCTTTGGCGTTCGCATCGGGGCGCTGCTGCCCTTCAACCGGCCGGGCAACCAGGACACGATTGCCATGCCGGGGATCGGTCTGTTCTGGCTGTACGACGCGCGCAGTTTTCTCGGCGAGCTTTCGCTGGACTTGCACACGGGGGAAGGCGCCACGTCGTTCGATATCGGCATCGGGGGCTACCACCCCCTCAGCAAGGAAAACTTCACGCCCTACGTCGGTGGTCAGGTGGCCTATTCGATCACGGACAACAGCTACAACGGCATCCGACTGCAACCCGCGTTCGGGTTCCTGTTCGGCCGCCTCTCGACGATCCAGTTTCGCGGCGAGATCGGCTACTTCATGAACACGTTCGGGCAGCGGACCTACGACGTCAATGGATTGCTCAGCGACAAGTCCTACGCCCACGGCCCCCAGTTCTCCGTCGGCCTTGGGTTCTAGGAGACCACCGTGCGGTCCATTCTTCCACTGACCTTGGTGCTTTCGGTGATGGCCTCCGTCGGGTGCGGAACCAGTCAGGTCCTCACCGACGAGCCGACGGCCCGTATCTGGGCCAACGGCCGCATGATCGGCAAGGGTCACGGCGAAATTCAGCAGTACGGAATGTGGGAGACGACGTCGATCCTGGTGAAAGCCGAGGACGGCCGGCAACAGACAACCACCGTCAACCGCAAGATCACAGGGGTCACGGTGCTGGGGGCACTGATCACCTACGGAACCTGCCTCCTGTTTTGCTGGAGCTACCCCGACACCATCTGGGCCAGCCTGCCTGCTCGGGCAGGATCGCCATATGGGACGCCTGCTGGCGCGGGCGATCCGTGGCTCTTGCCGCCGCCAGGTTGGCAGCCAAGGACACCTCCTACGGCGTCGCCCGCGATACCGCCACCCCCTGCGACCCCGCCGACCGCCGACGCGACCCCGGCGCCTGCTCCCTAGCCGCGCTCTATCAATCGGGCGGCGGACCCCATTTCCCTCAGGGGGCGGCGACGCACTGGATGGGCACGTCGAAGTGAGATTCGCAGCGACCATCCCAGACATGGAAGACGAGGGTCTGAGCCCCCACGACCGTGCAGGTGTACGTGGTTGCCGGAGCGTCCGGCGCCGCGAAGACTCCGGCGGTGGCTGTCCACGCATAGACCAGGGCGTCCCCATCGAGATCGCTCGCCGCGGCTACAAGGGTTATCTGCCCCCCCACGTTGGTTTGCAGCGGCGACGCGGACAGGAAGTCGACGCTCGGGCACAACTCGAAGAACGCCTTGTCGCATGCGTTGTAGTTGAACAGCGTGCCACACTGACGCTCGTCGAAATCGACACAGGACGGCCTCACGCCCAGTGGAATCAACGCCGCCGCGTTTGCCGCCGCATTCGAGATGTTCTGATCCGAGATGCACGACACCAGCGCCCGTTCAACCGGGCTTTGCAAGGCGTCGATCCCGACCATCGAATTCAGCAACACCCGACTGGCCAGCGGATACGCCAACGGATCGTTCGCGTTTGGAATCAGGCGGCGGACATTCTCCAGGGTCGGCTCGATGCCGCGCACGCCGAATGCGGATGTGTCCGGCACCTGGCTGCCTACCAGGCCGGTAACTCCCAGGCTGCAAGGACTGGCCAGGGATAGACAGGCGATCTGGCCCGGCGATCCGTCGTGGCGACAGGTCGCAGTTCCCGTTGTCATCATCGAGGTCATGTGAATTCGGTGGAAAGCGCCCGTCACGGGTCGACCGTACGCGTCCAGCCGGTACCTCCCGTCATCGCCCTTCACGGCCAGGTTCCAGGCCCGCCCATCCACCCCGGCCGACCCAAACGATACCGGCGTCCGACGCGCCAGGCAGTTGGCGGAAAAACCACCGGGGTAAACGGGATTCTCGACAACGGGCTGGAAGCACTTGCCGAACAACTTGCTCTTGCCGTTCGGACACAGGGGAACCGCGGTCGGCGACCCGCCGGGGTTCAACAGGCGAAACCTTCCCGCGTCGCAAGACTGGGTCGGATAGTTGTCCCCATTCGCGATGGGGGGCGTTCCTTCCGCCACCACGACGGGCAGGACCAGACCCATGGTTCCGTCGGGCCCGCACACATCCTCGTTGGCATCGCACGGCCGCCGAACCGGATCACGATCCGCGAAGTCCGAGAGGGGATGATTGCCGGGAGACGGGTCCGCAAAGGGTCCCAGGCCGGCGCCGTTGCAAAAAGGATTGGCGGGCCGGCCCGGAAGCCCGACCAGTCGCAGGAACAATTCAGCGGCATCCGTGTGATCACCGGCTCGCCACAGGTGGGTCAGCCGCGTGCAACCCGACACCGTGCAGGCGGCGGCGAACAGCGAAGGCCAACTTTCGGCGAGAGTGTGGCGAACGTCGCTGTTGCAGTCCTGCTGGCCGATGTCCGCGGCGGCATTGTGGTGCATGCCGGTGAACAGCACGCGCAATACGTCGCGCCAATCCGTCAGGGTGTAGGTGGTTCCCGAACAACCGGGGCATTGCAGATCCGGAACGCCATTGCGATCGATGATCTCGAAAGACCCCACCGACGCCACCTCTCCGCACGAAGACTTCACGTCCGCTCCCCCCGTCAGCGCCACCGCATCCAGCGCCACCAGCACCCCTTCCGCTTCCTTCGGCGTCGCCGACTGGCAGGTGCGGATGGGTTCCAGAAAACGCGACATCGGCGCCGTCTCCTGCTGGTGATCCCTCAACGCCTGCTCCCCGCGATCCGCGCCCCCTCCGCCATAGGTCAGGCCGGCGGCACCGGGACAACTTTGCAGGACGGCCGCCACCAACTTGGCCAGACCTTCGCTGCCCGCGATGTTTTGGCCAACCGCGAAACGGGGAAGCAGCACGGATACCGCCAACGCCGCTGCTGTTATTTTGATGCGCATGGATGGGCCTCTGGGGGGTCGCCTGCCGGTGCCGGATGGTGATACCCGGTTCCACATGGCAACCGTGCAACGCTTGCGCGGAAACTGGGGTACAGGGGGCGGGACGCGCAACGAACCGGCGTGTTTCCACAGGCTTCGAAACGCCGCGACGGAGTCGGACAATGCACTCCACTGCGTCACGGGACGCCCGACGAAGGGGCGGTTGACCGCGGAAACAAACGCTATCGTCGCCCTGATCAACCTCGTATTGTCCACACAACCGACGCCGTCTCTGGACGAAGATCCCTCTGCCCGTGACCACCGAAGCCATCCAGAACCAGGTCAATTCGTTGCGCGCCCGTTTCTCCGCCGGAGATCTGGATCCGGAAACGCGCGCCGCTTGCACCGCGACACTGGAGGACCTGCGGGCGGTCTGGCGCCAGGCTCCCGAGCTCTTCGGCGCCGACGCGATGACGGCGCTGAAGGAGATCTCACGCGCGCTGCGGTCAGCCGCGCCGGCGCAGCTTGGGCTGGGGCCACCATCCGCCGCGGCACCGGCACCGCGGCCCCGACCCGATTCGTTTGCGCCGGGGGCGGCGCTCGAGGCGCTAAAGGCGATTTTTGGGTTCGATCATTTTCGCCCCGGCCAGGAAGAAATCATTTCGGCCGTGCTGGCCGGGCGCGACTGCATCGGCGTCATGCCGACCGGCGCCGGCAAATCCCTGACCTACCAAATCCCGGCGCGCCTGATGGGTGGCACGACGTTGGTCGTGTCGCCGCTGATTGCACTGATGAAGGATCAGGTCGACGCGATGGGCGAGGCGGGCATTCGCGCGACGTTCTTGAATTCCAGTCTGTCGCCCGACGAACGGCGCGAACGGTTGCAGGGTCTATGGTCCGGCGCCTACGAATTGGTGTACGCGGCGCCCGAAGGAATCGAGGCCAGCGTGGGAGCGGCGCTGTCGCGCACGCGCCTGGCCATGATCGCCATCGACGAAGCGCACTGTATCAGCCAGTGGGGACACGATTTTCGTCCGGCGTATCGAAATCTGGCCGGGCTCAAGCGTCGTTTCGGTGGTGTGCCCGTGCTGGCGTTGACGGCCACCGCCACGCACGAGGTCATGCGCGACATCGTCGAACAGCTGGCCATGGTCAATCCGGCACAGTACCGGGGCAGTTTCTTCCGCCGCAACCTGACCCTGGCCGCCTATCGCAAAGGCGAAAACGGTTTGGGCGGGGGCGGCGAAGCCGAGGGTGGCCGCAAGGGCGGTTTGCGCGCATCGATCCTGCGCCTGGTCCGGGCGCACCGGGGGCAAAGCGGAATCGTCTACTGCCTGTCGCGCAAGGCCGCCGAAGGCACAGCCGACTTTCTGCGCGCGGAGGGCATCCGCGCCGCCGCCTACCACGCCGGCCTGGCACCCGAGGAACGCACCCGGACACAGGATGCGTTTCGTCGCGATCAGGTGGACGTGGTTGTCGCGACGGTCGCCTTCGGGATGGGCATCGATAAACCCGACATTCGGTATGTCATCCACCGTGATATGCCCCGGTCGATCGAAGGCTATTACCAGGAAATTGGACGCGCCGGCCGCGATGGTTTGCCCAGCAATTGCGTCTTGTTCTATTCGTGGGCCGACGTGGTCAGCTACGCGCGCTTTGGAAGCGATGGGCCCGATGACGTCGCCGAACGCCAGCAGGATCAAACGCGCGAGATGTTCAGGATGGCGGACGATCAGCGGCGATGCCGTCACCAGGCGGTTACCGGCTACCTGGGCGAAAAGATCGCCGCCTGTGCATCGTCATGTGACGTCTGCACGGGCCACGATGTGCTGGCCTCGTGCGCGGTCGCGGCGGCGCCAGGCAAGCGCCGGCGCGCACCCGCGGGATCTTTCGTCGCGGCATCGGCTCGATCGGATACCCCCGCCGCCACGGACCGCGCTGGGGACGACGGCCTTTTTGCCCGCCTGCGCCAACTTCGCCGCGACCTGGCCGACACCCGTGGGATCCCGGCGTACATGGTGTTCAGTGACGCGACCCTGATTGAAATGGTGGATCTGCGTCCCCAGTCCCCCGAAGCCCTGCTCGCCATATCGGGCGTCGGTCCCAAAAAGTTGGCGCAATACGGCCACGCCTTCCTGGATCTCGTGCGCGACCCGGCGTAAGACCCTGGTCACGGGCTGGGTTGGGGCCCGGCTCGACACCCCACACTCCACACGGCACTTTTTCGGCCGCATTAACATCGAGGCGCGGATGGACTTCGCCGAAATCAGCTTGTTCTCGCATTTGGTCGCGCGACCGGAATCAGACCTGGATCTGGCCCGAGCGGCGTTGCTGATCGCGTTGCCGGAATACCCCGGCCTGGACGTGGCCGGATACGTCGAGGAGTTGGACCAACTGGGCAACACCGCCGCCATCCGCATCGCGGAAGCGCCCGACCGGCTGCCGCTGGGCAGCGTGATCCGATACCTGTACGAAGAACTGGGATTTCACGGCAACACGACCGACTACTACGATCCCAAGAACAGTTTCCTGAACGAGGTCCTGGACCGCCGCACCGGGATCCCGATCAGCCTGGCGTTGGTGCTGACGGAGATTTGCCGACGGGTTGGGATTGACGCCCGCGGCGTGTCGTTCCCCGGTCATTTTCTGGTACGGGTGCGCGACGACAACGGCGAAATCATGTTCATCGATCCCTTCGATGGACGGCTTTTGGACGAAAGCAATCTGGCCGAACTACACCAGCGCGCGATCGGCAGTGACGACCCCATCGATCCCCGCGTACTAGAACCGGCGACCAAAGCTCACGTCGTGATGCGAATCCTCAACAACCTGCGCGCGATTTACGAACGAGCCGGCGATCAGAATCGCCTGCTGGGGGTGCTGGCGCGTATGCAGGTGCTTAGCCCCGACGACGACATCCACGGTCGCATCCGTCAATTGGCCGGGCGGGGCCCATCGGGCGGCTCCACGCTGAATTGACGACGGTTTTTCCACCTTCGGTATAGTCGACCAGATGAAGCGGGCTTCGGTCCTCGCGACCGTGATCCTGGTTACCACCGCCGGTTCCGCCTGGCCGGCTCCCGCCGGGATCGCGCCCCGGAACCCGGACAGCCGCGACGACAGCCGCGACGACAGCCGCGACAACAGCCGCAGCGAAGCAGCGTCCGCTTTGGACGATCACGCCGCCGAGGAAGAGGAACGCGAGGCGCCGCTTGTCCCGTTCAGCGATCCGACCTTCGGGCCCAGCTACACGATCGAACGGATCGTCGTCCGGGGGAATCGCAAGACCGAGTCCTCCCTGATCCTGGGCGAGGTCGGGTTACGGCCGGGCGATCGGCTCATGGCGTCCGATGGTCGCGTCGAGGCGGCACGCATCCGGCTTCTGTCGTTGGGGTATTTTCTGGACGCACGGCTGGCCCTTCAAAAGGGCACGGGGCGGGGCGAAGCCGTGTTGGTCGTCGAGGTCGAGGAGCGCGGCACGGTGATTCTGAATGCCCTTTACCTCGGCTCCAGCGACGCCACGGCGTTCTGGGGCGGCCTGGAGGTTGCCGAAAACAACCTGCTGGGCCGCGGGATCAGCCTGGGCACGGGCTTCGTCGCATCCACGCGTCCGGTGGTCGCCGAGGCCGATCGGAACCTGGGCGCCCGCATTCGCGCACTGGTTCCGCCGTTGGCGGGCACGGGACTGTCTCTCAGCGGAACGGGGTTGTTGGTATCGGGCAGCGAATTCTTCCGTGTCGCGGGGCCGGACTCCGAGACCGATCCGGCCAACTTCGTCGCGCTGCGAACCCGGCGCGTCGGTGGGGTGGTGGGGGTTGGCCGCGCGCTGACCAGCTCAACGCGCCTCATCTTGGACTTCCGGCAGGAAGGCGTCACCACCCAACTGCCCACGGTTACCAGCAGGGTCAGCCCGTCGGGACTGTCCACCCCGATCGACTTTGGCGTGATGTCGGAATTCAGCCAGGTCGGATCGCTGACGGCAACGCTCGATTTCGATACGCGATCGGATCCCCTGGTGCCCCGCGCGGGAACCCACGTCGCGCTGTCCGCCGAAGGGGCCAGCGACGATTTGTTGTCCAGTTATGCCTTCGTAAAATTGGTCCTTCAGGGTTCGTTCTACCGGCCCGTGCCGCGCGGGCACTACATGGGGTTTCACCTATTCGGCGGCGCGTTGTTCGGGCGCGCGCCCATCTTCGACCGCTTCTTCGTCGGCGACATGAACCTGTTCCTGCCCCCGCGCGCGCTGGGAATGAACTTCTCGACGCAACCGTCGCGCGACCTGTTGGGAACGCCGATCGCGGGTCACCGGTATGACAACTTCGCCGGACGTGTCTTGGTCGAATACGCCGTGCCGCTGTGGCGCCGCCACCGGTTGGTCTACAGCGGCGACGCTTTCATCGCGGTCGGGGCCTTCGGCATGGGCAGCAAGGGCGCGTTTCGAGATTCCAGCCGCACGGGCCTTTCATCCTGGCCCGTGGATCTGACGGGTGATCTGGGCGTCCGGCTGGACACCACCATCGGGGTGTTCACGCTGTCCTTCGCCAACGCCCTGGGACGGATGCCCTTCTAGCGATGCGAACCAAGCTGCGCCGATCGTGGTTAGCGTCCCTGCTTCTGGGCGCAACCCTGATGGCGTTGGAAACATCGCGCGCGCGGGCCGACCCGTTGCCGGTTCGCAAAACCGGCATCGCGCGACGGGGGCACGCCGTGGTGGCGTCCGTGGGCCTGCAGGATCTCTTCAGCGCGGCTGAACGCGAACGACTGACCTCGGGGTTTTCCACCCGCGTGTTGATCCGGGTTTTCCTGCGCCGCGAAGGCGATCCCAAACCGGTCGCGGTCGCGTTTCAACGCGCCGAGATCGTGTATGACATTTGGGACGAAAAATTTCGCGTACGGGTGACGCGCGGGCCGGACACCGACCGCACCATCGAAGCGTCCAGCGCCGACGAGGCCATCTTCGCAGCCACGGCGCTGCTGCATTTCCCCATCGCGGAGCGCAACCATCTGCAGACCGGCCAACGGTATTTTCTGGCGGTGCGGGGCGATCTGAATCCGCTGTCACCCGAACTTCAGGCCGAGGTCCGGCGCTGGCTGGGCCAGTCGGCCGGGGCCCAACGCAGGCCAGGCTCCGGCGGCGGCGACAGTTTCTTCGGATCGTTCGTCACAGTGTTCGTCAATCCGAAGATCGATGACAGCGAGCACCAGGTCCGTTTCGTCTCGCAGCCCTTCAAGGGGGAGCTGCCATGAATCGGGCATCCGAGACGCGGCCCGCGGTCACGGCCACCACGCCTGCGCCAGCCCCCCCCGCCGCGCCGCCACGGTTTCATTTCAGATTTCCCGGACGATTCGAGTGGAAGGTGCTGGCCGCGGTGTTCATCGTGGCGACGCTGCCTCTGGGCGCGACCTGGTACTTCCTGTCGCAAACGCTGGCCACGGTAGCGGCGATCAACAGCCGCCACCAGCAGGAGGTGCGCGGCTCGCTGGGTGAAACGCTGGAATCGTTCCGGATCACCTTCGCACAGGAAAAGGAGGCCTTCCGCGCCCGCGCCGAGGAGCTGGCCGGCACCCACGTGGCGCGCGCGGCCGATCTGGCCGGAACAGCCGACCTGCTGCGCGCGCGCATCCTGGTCGGTGACGCCGTCATGGACGAATGGACGGTCTCACCGGCGGAATTCCAGCGGACGCGCGAGGCCCCCCCCAACCTGGTCGAGCTGTCCGGATCGCGCCCGGACGCCCCTCGCATGTTGGAGCTGACGTTTGGAATCGACCGGCAGGTCTACGCAAATTTTCTATCGCTGCGGCAGGCCATCGAACAAGAACGCGAGCTGGATCGCGTGTTGCCCCTGTTGTTGCCCGGGATCTTTCGAGGGTTGCTGCTGGAGCTGGTGGTCGTCTTGCTGGTGGCGACCGGGATCGGCCTATTCGTAGCGCGGCGCGCGACCCGGCGCGTGGCGACGTTGCGACACGCGGCATCCCGCGTTGCGGCCGGCGATCTGTCGGTCCGTGTCGACCCACGTGGCCGCGACGAACTGGACGATCTGGGGCGCGCGTTCGACAGCATGGTCGGGGAACTGGGTGAAGCCCGGTCACGCCTGGAGTACCTGCAGAAAGTGTCGGCATGGCAAGAGGTCGCCCGGCGTCTAGCCCACGAAATCAAGAATCCGCTGACGCCCATTCAGCTGGCGGTGCAGCAACTGCGATCGCAGTACCGCGGCGACGACGTCGCCTACCGTCACCTTCTGGATACCGCCGGCGAAGTGTTGGGCGAGGAAGTGGGCGCCATTCGTCGTCTGGTCGACGATTTCTCCGCGTTCGCGAAGCTGCCCACGGTCGACCCGACGCCCGTCGATCTGGGCGCTCTGATCGAGGACTTCGCGCGGACGCACCCCGAATGGAGCGCGCAGCTAAGCGTCGAACGCCCGCCCCACCGGGTCGCCGCCCTGTGTGATCGCATGTTGATCGGCCGGGTACTGTCGAACCTGGTGGAAAACGCTATCCAGGCAGCTGCGGAAGCCGGTCGCGAACCCAAGGTCCGATTGGGCATTTCAGTCGGGGCCACCAAAGGCATGGCGGCGATTCAGGTCGACGACAACGGCCCCAGCGTCCCGGCGACCACCGGCGCGCGCGTATTTGATCCGTACTTCACGACGAAGCAGCACGGGACGGGATTGGGCCTGGCGATCGTGCGCAAGATCGTGATTGATCACGGGGGCGACGTCACGGTCGGACGGGCCCCACCGCCTCTTGGCGGCGCGCGGTTCACGGTCGAACTGCCGGCGGGGGACGTAGAAGCAACTCTCGATCCCCCAGCGTAAACACGAGGCCGCCCGGTCGATCGTCAATCAGGTCGGCGAGAATGGTCGCGGCGGACGTCGCCAGGCGGGCCGGCAGGCGCCCGTTTCGTACCAGGCAACGCATCACACCGCGATCATCGATGGTCAGCGTCGACGGATCCAAGGTCTCCTCGACACCGTCCGACAACGCCAGCTGGACGGTGTCACCCTCGATGCGCGCGGCCCGCGCCACCAAGGGGGTGTCGTCCACGTCCACGTAGACAAAACGTTCGGAGTCCAGCCTCAGGATCGTCCGGCCGTCCGGTAGACGATCCAGCCAGCGAAACAGCGCCCGCCGCAGTCCCTCGTGGGTCACGGGCGCCCCCTCATGCTGAAATGTGCCCGCGCCATCGATCCGAATGCCAGAACGACGAAGCCGCTCGATAACGTCCGGATCCAGAACACGCGCGGCCCCGGATTCCGGGGAATCACCATCCGGGTGGTCCGCCTCTGCTTTTGGTGTTTCGGCGTGAAGTCCGTCAACGTCATCGACGTCGTAAACTCCGTCGCCGGATCTGGCCACGCGTTACGCTGCCTTCAACTGCTGGGCCAGAATCGCGATCCGATCCTTGCTGCGAAGTTTTTCCTTCTTCAGCCGCGCCCGTTCCAGGTGTTCATCGGGGGTCAGGGAAATGTGGCGCTCCAAATCCGACAGGCGCCGTTCGATTTCCGTGTGACGCTCCTTCAACAGAACCATCTCCGTCTCCGCACCAATGTCCTGCCGAATTCGCTCCATATGTGCCCTCCGTGGTGGTCACGATGACCGATGAATCAAGTATCCCCCGCGCGGGATTCGGGTCAACTCGGGAATGCGGCCCCCAACTGCCGGGAGCAGTCCCTTCAGACGTCACCGCGGACGCCACGACCGCCTGTGCTGCTACGAGACCCAACCCACCGCCTGCCGCCCAAGGCGGGAGCCTGGCCGGGTTGAAGTTGTCGGCGAATTGTGTACCATATTACGTACCATGTTTTTCGTGACGCGATGATCTTCGTCAGCATGCGGGAACTGCGGGCAGGCTCGGCGAGCCTGCTGGATAGTCAGGAGGAGATTGTCATCACCAGGCACGGCAAGCCCGCCGGGATCCTGGCACCAGTGGACGAAGGTGCCTTCGAGGACACGCTGAAGGCGATACGCCAGGCAAGAATGCTCCGCAACATGCAGGGGTTACGCTCTGAAGCCAAGGCAAAGGGCCTGGACAAGCTGAAACTGAAGGACGTCAATCGCGTCATTCGTTCGTTCCGGACCAGGAGCAAGGCCTGACGCGCGTGGTTCTCGACACCAACGTCGTGGTGTCTGGCCTGCTGTCGGATCGCGGCGCTCCGTTTCATTTGCTCAACCTCATGGCGACCGGTGCGTTTCTGCCGTGTCTCAGCGAAGTCCTCTTGGGTGAATATCGGGACGTGCTGGGAAGAAGCAAACTGCGTCTGAACGCACGCCGGGTGGCCCAATTTCTTGCCGACCTTCGCGGCTTGGCTTTCGTTTGCAGACCGGCAGCGGCGCTGGTCCGCCTACCTGATCCGGGCGATCAGAAGGTGCTTGAAGCAGCGTTCGGCGCAAAGGCTGGCTTGATCGTGACGGGTAACCTCAAGGATTTCCCGGCGACGTCCTGCGCCCCCGTCGCCGTTCTGTCTCCCCGGGGGTTTCTCGATCGATTGACCAAGCAGACATGAGCTGAAACAGGAATCTGATCGGCTGGCGCTCAATCGCAGCGAAGCGCGGGATCGGGCCTGAAAACTTGGAAAAGCAGGCTGCCGCTGCTGCCGCCCGAACTGGTCCCGCCGCCGGGAATATAGATCAGGCCGTTCAGAAACGCGGCGCCCGTGACGCCGTGTACGGGGGTGGGCAGACGCGGCAGCGACGTCCATGTGTTCGTGCGCGGGTTGTAGACGTCGTGATCGGGGAAGACGTCGTTCGGCTCCCCGGTGTTGGTGCCCTCCCCGCCCCAGACGTGGAAGCAACCGTAGGCGGCCACGCCGTTCACGCCGCCGCGGGCGCGCGGCATGCGCATGCCGGGCGACCATGTGTTCGCGACGGGATCGAACACGTCCAGCGAATCGGTCATCGGATCGCCGAAACTGCCGCCGTTGTACCGGCCTCCGGCGATGTAGATCTTGCCGCCGATCGCGGTGGCGGCTATGTGGTTGCGTTGCGGGAACTGCTGCGGCAGGACGGGCAACGGCGTCCACGCGTTGTCGCTGACGTCGTAGACGGCGAACGCATTGGCGGCGGGCGGGCGGCCACCGGCCACGTAAATCTTGTCGTCGATGACAGCGGCCGCGCCTGCCCCGCGGGCGGTTGGCATGGCGGGCAACTCGCGCCACGCGGCGGGATTCGCGGGATCGAATTCGAACGTCCGGTTGGTGTCGATGACGCCGCTCATCGCGATCTGGCCGCCCAGGCTGTACAGCTTTGCGCCGACCGTCGCCAGGACGGGATGGTGGATCGGAAAGGGATAGGCGGTTCCAGCGGCCCACGTGTTGGCGACGGGATCGTAGACCTGCACGGTTGCCTGGATGACCCGCGACGACGGATAACCCCCGACGACGTAGATCTTGCCGGCGACTTCGGCAACCGCCATTTCGGAATTCGGCAGCATCAGGTTCGCGCGCGTTCCGTACTGACCGACCGGAGGGGCCGACGCGGACGCGTCGCTGCCCGCGTCGCCCGTGCCGCCAGCACCCGCGTCACGCGCGGCATCCGGACCGCCCACGCCGGTGTCGGCAGTAAACGCGTCGACGCCCGCATCCGGATTGGAGGCGGCGCCGCCGGTGCCGGTGGTGCCGGGGACTCCCGCGGTGCCACCTCCAGTCGCCGTTGTGCCGCCGGTGCCTGTGGTACCGGCAACTCCGCTCGTCCCAGCAGCGGCGGCAGCACCGCCAGTTGCCGTGGCCATTGAACCGCCCATACCCAACATGCCGCCAGCGCCCGGACTCGAAGCGCCACCTGTGCCCACCCTGCCGCCCGCTGCGGTGATGCCACCGGTTCCAGCGGCAGTACCAGCGTCCGTGTTTCCGCGGGACGCGCTGGCACCACACGACGAGAGGACCAGCGGCAACACCAGAAACCATCCCCGAATCGGCCGGTTGGATCCCGATTTCATATCTGGCCTCCCTCCATGATCTTCCTCATTTCACGTGCCCCCAAAACACGTTGCCAGGGTACCACTGGGTCGGGTCAAAGGTGACTGTCCCGGCTGCTGACTCGGCAGCGCGGGCGAACAAGGCGAGGTTAGAAAACCATGCTCACAAACTGATTTATTGTAGTTATTCCAAGTATATAGACTTGTCCAGCCGTCCCGATCGCCCACCGGAATCCCTTGACACTGCATCCCCTTCGGTCTCTAGTAGCCAGGGCCGTCAAGGCCGAAGCCAAATCCCCCCTCGGCGATGCTGGCAGATCGCATTTTCGCTTCGAAGGAGAATTGAAATGAACCGAATTGGAACGTTGGCCCTTTGTGTCGCAGGTGGCGTGGTCTTCGCAACTTCGGGATGTCCCCAGGCAGGACCGACAGCGATTGGAGTTGACGCGGCGACGGGAACCGGAGGCACGACGACGGGAACCGGAGGCTCTGCGACAGGCACGGGCGGCGCGGCGACGGGAACCGGCGGCGCGGCAATCGGATCGGGCGGCGCCACGACCGGGAGCGGCGGAACGGCGGCCGGGACCGGGGGTGCGATCGGAACCGGTGGCGCGACGACGGGGAGCGGCGGTGCGACGGGCACTGGCGGAGGGGGGACGACGGGCACCGGGACGGGCGGCCGCGGCACCGGGGGCGCGGCGACCGGCACGGGTGGCGCAGGCAGCGGTACCGGCGGGCGTGGCACTGGAGGCGCTGCGACGGGCGGCACGGGGACGGGGACTGGCGGTGCGGCGGCGGGCGGTTCGTCGGGGGCCGGCGGCACGGTACCCACGGCGGCCGCCATCGTTCCCTCACTCAACGGCTACCTCTGGGTTGGAGCCTGCACGGCAGGCAGCGCAACCGGGACCGATTGCCCCCTGAATCAGACGGTCACCGATTCCAGCTGTGCCAACGCGAGCGCGGCCTACGCCATGCGCGGGACGATCCGGAAGACCACGCACATTGTTGGCGGAACGACGGGCACGAAGTACACCCTAAACCTGCGTGTCCGCGGGATCACCGGCGGTCGCTGCTACAGCGGCGGGACGGCAGGGGGCCCCCTGAGCGCCGATGTGGAGGGCGCCAGCGGCAACAACGGCTGGTACGATGGCGGCACGCAGGTCGGCGACAGCCTCTGGAACACCTACGAGATTCATGTGACGCCGCCGGTTCCGGGCAAACCGGTCGCTGCCGACGGCAGCAACGTCTATTTCTTGAACGCGTTCCCCTCGAGCTCGATGTACTGCGAGCGCCACGAGACCTTCATCATGAAGTACGACGCGAGCTTCCCCGTGCTCGGGGGTGGAACGATCACCACGACCCTCCACGACTCGAACTGCAAGGGCCAGCAGAACTGCGGGGGCATCAACTCGCAGGCGTCGTGCACGGCACCGCGCACGAATTCGCTGGCCGACCTCCCCGTGCAGCCCACCACGGCGCAAGCGACGGCGGCCGGCCTCACTTCGGCGACCCAACCGTTCACTCAGACGCTGATGAGCTATCACCCTCAGTGGCTGTTCATCACCGTTCCGTCGGTGACCAGCCCATAGCCCGCAGTTACCGAGCGTTCCCGTGATCAAGATAGATACGCGAATCCGCCGGGGCATCTGCCCTGTTGTCGTCTGCGCCGCGGTGCTGGCGGCGGCCAATGAAGCGCGAGCGGAAAAGGTGCTCGCCAAGGGAGACGATTGGGAGGTCTTCACGGACGGGCGGGCCGGGGGATTCTTGAGCTACGTTCGCGGCGATGGTTTCCCGCGGGCTCAGGGCGGTCTTCTCCACGACGCCGACGGCGCCGTGGTGACGATGCCCGACCCCGCGGATCCGACACGGCAGCTACCGGTCACGGTTGTTCGTTGGGACATCCGTGGCGGCGGTTGGGATGCCCTGGCCGAGCGCAGCCCTAATCCCAACAACCCAGGCCAGTTGACCCAGGGCACGGTCGAGAGCATGCGTGTGCGGACCGGCTTCGTGGGCAACACCGTTGGACTTGGGGCTCGAAGTCACGCCGGAAATTCCACCGTGACCAGCTATGTCCAGGTGTGGTTCTTCATCGAGAACGACAACAGGCAGAAGAACAAGATCAGCACGCCCGACTTTCGGCAGGGCTATGTGAAAGCCGAGGGGCGGTGGGGCGGCCTTCTGTTGGGTAAGTCGCGCGCTTTGTTCTCGCGCGGAGCCACGGATATCAATGCCATGTACGGGCACCGCTTCGGATTGGGCTTTCCCACCAACGTCGACACCAATGGCATCGCGGCGCCGACATCCGGGCACATCGGTTTCGGCGTTCTGGGCAGCGGGTTCGCGGCTGGGTTGGTCTATGTGACGCCAAACGTGGGCGGCCTGCAGCTGTCCATCGGGGCTTTTGATCCCGTCACGCTGAGCGCGGGGGCGTATCAACGCACCAAGTGGCCTCGCCCCGAGGCCGAATTGACGTTCGAGCGTACGTTCGGCACCAACGGCAAGATCGTGCTGTTCGGCAATGGCGCGTACCAGAAACTCTATCGCGCCGACTTTTCGGACAATACGTTCACGGCGGGGTTCGGGTACGGGGGACGGTTCGAACTCGGTCCGTTCAGGCTCGGCGCTGCCGGACACTACGGACGCGGGCTTGGTCTTTACTACGCGCTAGAGCAGAGCGACGCGGCCCAGGATTTGGCCGGCAACCAACGCACGTTCGACGGCTACTACGTGCAATCTCAGGTCGCGTTGGGGCGGGTGGACGTTTCGGCTGGGTGGGGTATCACGCGTGTCTTTCTGATCGATTCGGACAACGCCTTCGTCACCGATCCCAGCTATCCGACGTTCATCAACGATCCCGCGCATCCACAGATTCATCCCCACAGTGAGATCAAATACCAGATGGGTATTTCGGCTGGCGTCGTTTTTCACGTGACACCCGCGCTGCATATCGACGTTGATGCCTTCCGCGCAAAGGCCGCTTGGTTCTTGGGCGAACAGCAGGTGGTGTACGCGTTCAACAGCGGAATGACCTACACTTGGTAGTTCCGGCCGCGCCCGGCGCGGTTTCGTGGCAGTGGTACCGCGATGCCGCGTATTGGTGATTGCAAGATCCAACTGCTGGACCGTCAGCCGACCGGGCCTTACCGTTCGGTCAATCGATCCGCACGTCGTCCACGTACCAGGCCCGACTCCCGTCAGCGCCTATCCAGCTCGCGTTCGGGGTCAGGTCGCACCCAATCGTGAAGCTTGAACCACTCACATCGGTACTCGAAAAAGTCCCGCTCAGTTGGAACCACGTCGCGGCTGGAAGGGGCATTTTCGTCGCTGAAGCCCCAAAATTGGTGCTACCCGCCAGGTAACACTTGTCCGAAGGGGACGAGCCTGCCGGTACCCAGATCCAGGCGCTCAGGGTCCGTCCTCTTAGGTCCATTCCCATGCTGTTTGCAAAATTGCAGAGGAAGGTCGCCGTATATATCGAAGAGTAGTTGGTGGCTGCATACACCTTGTAAGACCAACTTCCCGTATGGTGTTGCTCCGTGGAAGGAAACGAGGTCGCGGAGTCGCTTGATGTCCAGTTTGAATCTGTCCCTACACCCTCGAAGCCCCACACCGTCGATTCACAGCTGCGGATGCCGCTTCCGTCCACGCAGATCTGATTCCCCGCGGCCGGGCAAGCGGCGCCGCACGTCCCCGTCCTACACGCCCGAATGACGCCCGTCGGGAACCCCGCCCCTGAACAGACGGTTCCGCACGCACCACAGTTGTCAGCATCAGTCTGCGTATTCACGCACGCCGTTGGTGTTACGGCGGGGCATGCGCGCGTCGCCGAGCCGTTCCTACCGGCACACGTGCCGTTGGGTCCTCCGGTGGCCACGTTGGAGCAGCCCATGCACATGCCCGCCGCCGCGCTGACCAGACTACAGACGGTGCTGCAACAAACTCCGTCGACACAGAACCCGGTGATGCACTCGCCCGCCACCGCGCACGACGACCCTGTCCCCTTCTTCGCCAGGCAGTTGGGGGCAGCGCAATAGTTTCCGGGCGCGCAGTCGGTCGGAGCCCCGCAGCTGATCTTGCATGCCGTTCCTGAAACGCAGGTCAACGCACCCGGGCAGACGCGAGCCGTGCCCAGCACGCACGTTCCGGTCGCATCACAGGATCCCGAAGGCGTCAGGTTTGACGTCCCCTGCGCGTCCACCGCGCATGAGGACGGGCCGCACGTCGTCCCCGTGGTCGACGCGCAAGTGCCGGTGGACATCGAACAGGTGAAGCACCCCGAGCACGCCGCCCCGGTGTTTTGCCACGCTCCATTCGCATCGCACGTTTGCGGCTGAAGTCCACTACACTGCTTCGCACCGGGCATACACGAACCGGTACACGTTCCGTTGCTGTTGTTACAGGCGAACATGCACGCCGTCCCGGTACTCTGCCAGGCGCCGTTCGCGTCACATGTCTGCGGCTGCAGTCCATTGCATTGCTTCGACGCCATCACGCAGGCGGCACAGGTCCCCGCGTTGCAGACCATCGGACACGCCGATCCCATATCCACCCACTGCCCAGCGGCATCGCAGACCTGCGGTTGCAGCATCCGACACTTCCTTGAATTGGGCGGGCACGTCCCACTGCAGGTCCCACCGGTACAAACGTTGGGACACGGCGTTCCCGTACTCTGCCACTGCCCACTGGCGTCGCACGTCTGGGGCTGAAGGCCGGTACATCCCATCGATCCCTGCATGCACCCCGTGCCTATCGCACCGCCTGAACCGGGCGACCCAGCGTCGGCATCCGCGGTCGAGGCGTCGATCACCACGCTAGCTCCGCCCGTTCCGCCACCGCCCGTCCCACCGGATCCACCATTTCCCGCACCACCTGTCCCACCACCGCCCGCACCGCCTGTTCCCGCGCCGCCTGTCGACGCGGCATCCGTCCCGCCGTCCGGATTTCCCCCGAAGGTTGGCCTCTTGATACACGTCCCCCTGTCGCACGTCTCGTCAGCAGCCGAACAGGTCATCGCCCCTACGGCGCACGCGGCTCCAAGCCGCATCAACACGGTCACGGTTCGCCCCGGCAACACCTGCGCGAACGCCGCATACGTCACCACCAGATCCGTGCCCCGCTTCCCGTTGGCGACCAAGCTGGCGGTCAGGCCAACGACGGGATTCGACACGACGATTGTCCATTTCAGCGACGACTGCCCCGAAGCGGGAATGTCCTTGGCCAGCGGAGGCTTTCCGTCCGCGGCTGCCCCGACCTGCACGAAGTCAAGCATCAACGACTGATCGATCTCGATCGTCACCTCGATGCGACCCGCTCCTGGTGATCCACCCCCGCAGGCGCTCGCCAAGATTCCTGACGCCAACACGCATCCAGCCAGACCGCGCATGAAATGCTGTCCCTTTTGTTCGCACTTGCTGCTCATCTTCTTCACCAGGTCGAGCACGGCTGCGTGCATGCATCGGCGCCGCTCCCGTTCCGGGTCACAAGCCAAAAGGTCGTCCCCCCGGCCGCGACAACACCAACGCCAATCAGAGTCCACAACCACCATCGACGGTACATCGGAGCGTCCACGCCCTCGGTTGCCTGCGGCGGTTCGATCGGTTTCGCGACTAGCGACGGTGGCCCCGCACCAACAGCCGGCCCGCCCGTCCCCGAATCCGCCATCGCCAACGATGCGTCCAGCAAACGAAGGTCAACGTGTTCACGCACGTGCCCACCATCTGGGACCTTCAACACCTTCCGCAGCTCGACATGTCCGTTTGCCTTCACCTGAAATGACACCTCCCCGCCCAGAACCCACGTCGAAATCGTGGGCAAATTCCCCGCGCGCTTGCCGTCGATCAGAATCTCGGCGCCGACCGGCGATCCCCAAGCCTCTACATGGCAAAGGTGCGACCGAATCGTATCGCGCGCGCCATCCAACGCCGGCCGGTTCTTCTGAATCCAGGAATCACTGCCGTGCTCAAGCGCCCGCTGAAGGTGCGTGTGAGCGTCAATCCACAGACCCATGGCCTGCTCCGCCAGCGCCACCTGGGCGATCGCGCGCGGTGAATCCTGAATCCGAGCAGCCCGCTGAAATTCGACTAGCGCTTCCGCGTCGCGGCCCTCGCGGCGAAGCTCGGTCCCCTTCTTGAAAATCGCCTCGACATCCTCAGCGGCACCCACCCATGCGGGCGCCGCGACGCTGCTGACCGTCAGCAATGACAGCACGAATCCCCACGAACCAAGAACCCTGCTGAACACCATTTGACCCTCTGAAGTCGACCTCACGGCGACCGTATCACCGACCCCGGGGATAGGGAAACCCGATCGGACGGACCGACGTTGCGTGCGGCCCCGACATTGTCGAAACGTCGCCATAAGCCTTTGTCGGCCAGACGGGTCTCGGGTTGCGCCGGGACCCCTGGGTAGTTCCCAGGGTCAGATTGTCGGGAGGTTCCCAGACGTGGGGTAAGCGGCCAGTGGTCTGGCGCCGGCCCAATCAATCACTCTGATAATTTTTTTCGAGCAAATTTTCTCCCCTGCGGTACACCACTGCCATCATGCGACCTTTTCCTATCCTAATTCGTAGCGTTGTCCTTCGTTTGGCTGTCCTTGGCATAGTGGCTATGGCCCTGACGCTTGGCCCCCCCTCCCCATCCGCGAAAGCCGCCGCCGACGGCGCGGTCAACGCCTGCGGCTGCGGTCGCGACACGACCGGTTCGTGTTTCTGCCAGAAGGCGGCGCGCTGCGGGTGCCCGGGCGAATGCGAGCCCAAGGGATGTGAAGACAAGCGGGTCAAGCAACTAGAGAAGGAAATCGAGGCCGAGACGAAGCGGGCCGCAGACGAAGACCGCAAGCGGAATGCCCCGCGCCCGATGGTTCAACCGGCGGACAGCGACGATGCGGATCAAGAGGCCCCGAAAACCAAAACGACTGCCCGAGCCGATGTGGCTCCTCCGTCCGCTGCACGGGCGTCAAGGTCCTCCGACGCGAAGAAGATGACTGCCTCGCAGAAAAAGAAGCTGGCCCTTCTGCTCGAGGCCTACCTCGCCGAGAATCCCGATAGACGCTCCCGGACCGTCGCGCAGGTTCGCGACGATCTGGAATGAAGGGGCGCCACGCCTGAAGTCAGCGCGACGCCTCGAACCGCGCGATGTCCGCGTCCTTCGACAGCAAGAAATCCAGTTCGTCCTGCCCGTTCAGCAGGCAGTAGCGCGCGAAGGGCTCGATCGGGAATTTCGCCGTCGAGCCGTCGGCCAGGGTTAGCGTCTGGTCTTGCAGTGACACCGTCACCAGCATACCCGGAGCGGCCAGCAGCCGTTTGTGCACGTCCGGCCCCACCACGATCGGCAGCAAGCCGTTCTTCAGCGAATTGCTGCGAAAGATGT
>JANOJB010000291.1:0-19600 GCA_031407985.1 Pseudomonadota bacterium
CTTGCCGAACGGGATGGGCTTCTTCACTCGCTTACCTAGGCGCGTGGGTGCGCTCTGATCGACAAGGCGGGATTGTGGGGGATGGCTTGCTAATGTTCTCCATATTTATCGAGCCTAAGTGCCTAGAAAGTCAATGATTGGCGGGCCGAGCCCTCGGTTTTCCTGAAGGGCCCCGTTGACCTCGACCTCAGGTCTCCTCAGGCTTCCTCGATCCACACGCGGTCCATCTTGTCACCGGACGCGATTTTCAGCACTGTTTCCATGCCCGAAAGGACCTCTCCAAACACGGTGTGTTTGCGATCGAGATGTGGCTGGGGCGTGTGACAGATGAAGAACTGGGACCCACCTGAATCGGGGGCCGCGGTCTTGGCCATCGACAGCGAGCCCTTCTTGTGAACCTGCTTCTTGCCGGACAGCTCGTCCTTGATCGTGAATCCCGGGCCGCCGCTGCCGGTTCCCAGCGGGCAGCCCCCCTGGATCATGAAGTCCCTGATGACGCGATGGAAGGTCAACCCATCGTAGTACGCGCGAGTGACCTTCTTTCCGGTCTTGGGATCGGTGAACTCTTTGGTGCCGGCGGCCAATCCAACGAAGTTCGCTACGGTTCCGGGCGCATCATCTTCGAACAGCTCGCAGATGATCTCTCCCTTGTTGGTTTCAATGTGAACGCGCTTCATCAATCCTGCTTTCTTGGCTTTCTTGGCTTGCTTGGCTTTTTCTACCGTCGCTGCTTTCCTGGATTTTCTGGCCCGGGGGGCCCTTTGCCTTCTTCTGCTTTTCGCGCCGGCTGTCGGTTTCCAGGTAGACCAGCGTCGCCCCGACCGCCGCGAATGGCGGCGCCACGATAAGGGCCAGAGGGATTAGGTAGAAGACAGTGGCACCGAGACCATATCCGATGGTCTGCGCCGGGTGTAGGGCCAGATAGCGCCATTTCCCCCAAAAGCTTACGGACCGCCTGGCAAGCGGGTAATCGAATCCATCGTAGGCCAGAAACAGCCCGCCCAGCGCGACACCCACGATGCCACCCAAACCAGCTGTGACCGCCCCCAGCGCCAGACCGACTACAAACGCCAGACCGAAGAGCACCAGCTTCAGGATTCCGTGGGCAAGCGCTCGACCGGCCGAAGCGAAGAACGGGACACGGGGCACATCCCCCAATACCTTGCGTTCGACGCGCTCGGAAAGAAAGTCGTTGAAGATGGCCCCCAGCAGAGGCTGCAGCACCACGAACAAAACGATGGCGCCCAGACCGGTCGCCACGACAAAAAGCAGCGACGCCAGCGCGGACGATCCGATCGCCCGATCCGCAAGTTCACTGCGCCAGTAGCGAGCGGCGGCCCAAGCCGAACCGCCCGCCAGAGCGACGTTCAGCAGCAAGGGCAGGACGACCAGATGCCACAGTCGCTGGCGGCCAACGAAAACAGCGCCACGAAACGGGGCCACGAAGCCGCGGAAGAATCCCATTGGGGCGGGATTCTAGCAAAGTGCGTTTTTTTGGCGCCCGAAGCTCTGAAACCCGCAACCGCGACGGAGCACCGCCGATACCCCTTCCGGAGGTCCACAATGTCCAGTTCCACTCTGATTTCCGGTACCAGTCAACAATCGCCACGAACGGAAGGCGGATCGCCACCCGATCTGGTGGTCGCAACGACCCGCGCCCGACAGACCGCGTCGGCGCCCAGTCCCTTTCGGGACGTCCTCGCGGGTGGTGTTGGCATCCTGCTGCGGGGCGCGGAGGTCGCGACTAGCGTTGTGGCAGGGCCCGTGATGGCGGCCGCAGTGAGGGGGGTCGGGGTGGGCGCCGCGAACGCAATTGGGGGATCGTCCGGAACACGGCCCTTGACCCCGGGAGCAGCCGGCGGGGTCGGAACCGGATCGGGCCTTCCCGCGTCGCTGGCCGGGCCGGGGAGCGATCAGTCCGACCTGGCGAGGATGCATTCGATGCAGCGCGAAAGCCAGGCGTTCAACCTTCAATTGCTGGAATTGCAGGAGGACGTTCAGCAGGAAAACCGGCGATTCACCACTGTCTCCAACGTGCTCCGTGCCAAACACGACACCGCCAAAGCCGCAGTCGCCAACGTCCGAAGCTAAAGTGGCGCCCCTAAGATCAACCCGCCAGATCGTGGGGATTCGCTTGCCGCGCCCTGTGATAGGCTAACTCCAATAACCCCATGAAGATTACCGGACCAGGTCAGCCGCCCACTCCCGATGCTTCCGGATCGGAAGCCGGGAGCAAACTGGACAAGGGTGCAAAAGCGGCGACGACCGGGGGACTGGCCGAACCGGGAAAGGCCTTCGCCGAGAAGGTATCCGGACCTCGGCCCACGGAGGGCGCGGCGCCGATGCCTTCCGGCCGGCCGGTGGCGGGTGTAGGCGAGGTGGCGGTGAATGATCTGGCCGCTGACCTGAAGGCGGGAAAGTTGGCACCGCGGGCCGCGATCGACAAGATCGTGGACCGGGTGGTGGCGCGTCAGATTGGTCCCGAAACGCCGGCAGCGGTGCGAGATCAGGTCCGCGCGGCACTGCAAGAAGCCGTTGAAAGCGATCCGCTACTGGCCGAAAAACTGCGCCAATTGGGGTGACCAATGCGTCCGGGGCGCGGCACCGGATTCACATGATTCGTCGGATGGGGACCAACAAAGGTCAGGCCGGCGGGACGGCGGCGCTGGCTTCAACCATGGTGCGGCGCTTCAGCAATGCTTCCCGGATCTCGGGCGCCAGGTAGATCGAATCCACGTCGAATCCAGCAAGCGCCTCGACCAGCATGGCCGCGCGATCCGACGGCGGGGCCTTGCGATCGATGATGACGGTCCATTCGCCTCGAATTTTGCAAAGGCCTCCGGCACCCGCGCTATCGCCGGTCATGACCTCGTAACGAACCCGCACACCCACCTGGGTGGCGGCCTGCTCCAGCGCTTCCGTGATCTGCTCGGGTTTCATGGGACCTTCCTTTTACCCGTTCCCGACCGTCCCCGAAAGAAAACCTGTCTACCCAAACCCCGGCGCCGACCTTGGGGGTATCCGCCCCCAGTCAGGCGCCGACACCAGCCGCCTTCACCGGTTCCCTGTCGACAGCGGCCTCGGCGCGCGCACGGCCAGCGTAACTATTGACCAGTGCCCGCAGGCCCGCAGGATCGAATGGCTTGTCGAGGCAACGGTTCGGGAGCTGATCGAGAAAATCGCGAGCCCGCTGGGTGAAGGCACCGCCGGTCAGAAACACCATCCGGGTTCGCAGGCGTGGCGCGATCGTGGCCATCATCTCATGAAGCTCGATGCCCGACAGGTTCGGCATCATGAGATCGCACAAGATCAGGTCGAAAGCACCATCGCGGGAGACCAAGGCCAGCGCCTCGCGCGCGTCCGACAGCGCCGTCACATCATGCCCGCCGATCGCGCGTGTGATAGCCGCCAGGACCATCGGATCGTCGTCGATGACAAGGACCCGGGCACGGCCACCCACAATGGGATGGGAACGCGATTTCCTGGCCGCCACGGACGCGGCATTGCCGATCGGCAGAACCACGCGAAACACCGACCCGACACCGACCTGACTTTCAACCTCGAGGGCTCCGTTCAGGTTCTTGACGATTCCGTGGCAAATCGACAGGCCAAGGCCAGTGCCGACGCCGACGGGTTTGGTCGTGAAGAACGGCTCGAACAAACGTCCCATGTTTTCGGGGGAAATACCGGCCCCGGTGTCCGAAATTTCCACGATGACCGTGTCCTCCGAGGTACGTGTCTCGACACGGATCTGGTTGATCTCGGCGGCACCATCGGGGACGGCTTGCGCCGCGTTGAACAACAGGTTCAAAAACACCTGCGCCAGACGGCCTTCGTTGGCTTCGATGATAGGAGTCGGACCAAAATCCGTCACCAGGCGCGCCCGGTGGCGAATCTCGTTCCGCGCCATGTTGATGCATGACTCGATCGTGCGGCGCAGATCCACCGGTTCGCGACGGTCGGTCTGGCCACGCGAGAACACTCTCAAGTCGCGGGTGGTCTGACCAATGCGCGTGGCACCTTCGCGGGCCTGCCTCAGGGCCTCGATCACGTCGCTGAACGAGCCCCCGGATGGCCCGGCCAAACGCGAAAGCTCCCGGATCGCGAAGACGATATTCGAGGTCACGTAGGCCAATGGGTTGTTCACCTCGTGGGCGACCCCGGCGGCGAGTTGACCCACCGCGACCAATCTTTCGGACGTAACCAATTGCGCCTGCGCCGCCTCCAGTTCGCTGGTCCGATCGGCAACCCGTTGCTCCAACTCGGTCGCCGCCAAGCGTAGTTTCTCTTGCGTCACGTGAGCCAGCGCCAGCGCCTGCCGTAGGTCTTCATTCTTGGTGGCCAGCTGCGCCTGAGCCGCGTGCAGTCCTTCGTGAAGATCGCTCATCTCACGCGATAAGACCGTGAGGGATTTTTCAAGTGTGTAGCGGTCTTGGTCAGCCTCGATGTAAGCCTTGCTGACCAGCTCCAAAAATGGATTCAACGCCGCGCGCCAGTTTTCGGCGTCCCCCGTCCCGTCCGGCGGGTCCACCCCCAGGCGCTTAAGCTGGCGTGCAAGCAACGGGTGCATGGTCTCACGCCTCCGCGATGGTGGTCAGTGTCATGGTCTGGTTGTGCAGATCACAGCGCCCCGTTGCGGAGGGGGAGATCTCGCCGTACGAGCAGAAGCCGATCTGTCGTGCTCCGGCCGGCAACACGTCCAGCGTCGCCTCCACCTCTTCCTCGATGCAGCCGACCCGAAAACGCGCCACGGCAACCACGAGCGTTTCATCCGCCACCTTGGTGCCAAACGTCCGCTCGGAATCGAGGGGCAGTAGCAATTCGGCGATTCGCCCGACGCCACCATAAGACACGACTTCTAGCTCCATTCGTTCTTCCTCCTTCCTCCGCAATCCACCACCAACCTCGACAACATACGGTGAAACCTGTAGGCGACGACCAAGCGGACGACTAAGCCCACGACCAAACAGCAAACCAAACGGACAACCGAGCGCGCGACCGAGCGCGCAACCGAGCGAGCAACCGAGCGCGCGACCGAGCGCGCAACCGAGCGCGCGACCAATGCGGTGCCCAGATGCCTTGCCAGCCTCAGTCGTCGGATGCCTGATCAGAGGCAGGATCGGGCGCGCCCTGGGGCGCTTCCGCGGAACGGTCGAGGTCGATGATCTGAGCCCCGCCAACGTAAGGCTTGGTTTCGTAGCGGGTCAGACTCCCGAGTTGCCGCACGATCCCGGCCATCCGCTCGGACTCGGTCAGGATGGTCTCGAGCGCGCGCTGCTGCGGACTGTCGGACTCCAGTTTCCGCAACAACATCTGGGCATAGCCCATGATGGACGTCAGCGGCTGATTCAGCTCGTGCGCGGCCGCGCCCGCCAGTTCGATTGCGACCACCTGTTTTTCGGAGATCGCCAGTTTTTCCTGCGCCGTTGCCAGACGTTCTTCCATGCGCAACCGTTCGCGAAGATCCGAGAAGATGCCGACGGTCGCGATCTCCCTGCCGGCGTCATCGAACACCAAAGCCGCCGAGATCGACACGGGAATCAGTTCGCCCCCGGCGGCCTTCAGCTCACGTCGCACGGGCTCCAGTCGCCCACCGCCGCCCCGCTCGGATGAACGCAAGAGGCGCATGATCTCCTGCGCGACGCCCGGAGGATAGAGCTCCGTGACGGATACCTTCCCGATCACGTCCGACGACCGATGCCCGCAGATTCGCTCGGCGCTGTGATTAAAGAGCAAGATCGTGCCGCGCATGTCAGCCGCGATGATGCCGTCCACGGCAGAATTCAGGATGCGCTCAAGAAACTCCGTGGTCCGCCGCAGCTCGATCTCCAACTCGCGCGCAAGGGTCACGTCGCGGAACGCGAAGATCGCCGCACCGTGTTCGGCCAGAATTCCGATCGACGCCACCGAGACGGTGATCTGATCCCCCGACGTCGTGACCAAATCGAGGTCGAAGTTGTCGACGGGCCGCGCCTGCGTCGCCAGAGCCAACTGGCGCCACAACATCGGTCTGTGCGCCTCGGGCACGATCTGCGTCCATGACTTGCCCGCGAGGCCCTCGCGCGCGTAACCGGTCACCTGTTCGGCGGCGCGATTCATGTAAAGCACCGATCCCGTGGTGTCCAGAACGACGATGCCATCGGACGCACTATCAATGAAGGATCGATAACGTTCGATCGCTCGCAGGCGCCGTTCCCGGTGCACGTCTGTGAGGGTGATCTTGCGCGTTCGCTCCCGAATCGGTTCCAGAACCTTGGCCCCCGGCAACACGACAGCGATCAGCGCCGCGGCCGCCCGACCGCACAACATCAAGGGGTCGGGAAGGTCGCCGACGACGGGAGCAAGGTACGCGACCAGGGCGCCGCGCGCCTTGCGACGAATGATGATGGGAAATACGGCCCAGGTTCCGGTCGTGGTGGATGTTCCGGTTGTGACACCGCCCGAATCCGTCGCGACCTGCTCCGCGTCGTCGTCGCCGAAGGGCGCATCCATGACCACGACGTCGGCGGACGCGATCGCGTCGCGAACCGCCGACGCCCCGATCAGCGCGGCCAGATCATCCGCGGAACGATGTTCGTCGCTATCGGCGATGACGTGGGGGATCTCACCGTCGCGGATCGAGGCCAGCACCACCACCGCCTTGGCGCCGAGAGCACGCGCCAGATTCACGGCGGCGTCGTGCAAATGAACCTCATCACTGCCGCCGGCCAACGCCTCGGCGGCTTTGGTCAGCCCCTCGCCCAGAAGGCGCCCCGGCCCAGCAAAATCAAAGGCCGTCACGTTCGCGTCCTCGGCGCCACCCCGCGCGCGCCACGTTTGCGAACAACAGGCGGGGCATGCGGAACCGAGTTGAGACCGGCCGCCGCTGCGGCCGCCACCGCCGCGGCCCAGACCCGGCGAACCGGAATGCGAGCTGCGGAAGCCAATCGCCGGCAGTCCTCGAATTCTGGCTCGGCCCCGATCGGTTCGCCGTCCACAGCGCCAATCTTGATCGCAACCTGGCCCCAGGGCGTCCGGACATCCTGTAGTGAACGCGCCAGGGTGATCCGCGCCATGGGAAACATCCGAACCCCCAGCGTGGTGGAGTTCAAGAAGAATGCCCTCTGCACGATGGAGGCGCGTTCGGGTTCGACCAGCGCGGAAACCAGCTGGGCCGGCCGGCCTTTTTTCATCAGGATCGGACTTGCCCAGACGTCGAGGGCACCCGCCGCGAACAGCGCATCGAAGAGCGCCGCCACCAGATTGCCGGCCATGTCGTCTACGTTGGTTTCCAGCACCATCACGTCGGTGGCGGCCGGCGGCAGTGAGCGGCCGATCGGCTCGCCAAGCATCACGCGCAATACGTTCGCGCGATCCGGAAGCACCCGCGTTCCCGCGCCGTAGCCCACGGCATGAATCCGCATCGGCGGGGGAGGACCGAACGAATCGACCACCGTCGCCAAAAACACCGCCCCCGTCGGCGTGGTCAGTTCGCCTGGGCCTTCGGCAATCACGGGGATGCCGCGCAGCAGTTCCGCGGTGGCCGGTGCCGGAACCGGCACGATGCCGTGAGCGGTGTGAACCGTGCCTGTTCCCAGCACGGGCGCCGAGGAGCCGATCGACACCGGGGCAAGCCACGCAACCGCCGCGGACATTCCGACGATGTCGGCGATCGAATCGAAGGCGCCGACCTCATGAAAGGTCACGTGTTCGACGGACGAACCGTGCAACGCCGCCTCCACCTCGGCGAGGCGCGCGAATATCTCGTGGGCCAACGCCTTGGCGGCCGCGTCGAACTTGGCCCTGGCCAGCAGCCCCCGAATCTCGGAATAGTCACGGTGATGATGGTCCGCGTGATCGCCCCGCGATTTGGAACGAGCCTGAGCGTGCCTCTTGGCACGATCGTCGTCGGCGTGCCGATGACCGTCCTGGTGATCGTGGCCCGGATGGTGTTCATGATCTTCCGTGCCCCCCGCCCCGCGACCGCGCGCATCGCGGGGCACCTTCTTCGGTCCTGGGGCGATCGGTCGGCGACCAACCGCGGGCTCCTTGACGACGAAAGCGCGACCCACAAACGCGCCCTGACGACGCGACTCGAAACGCACCCGCAGCCCCGGCAGTCCGATGGAAGCAATCGCGTCCGTGACCACGGCGGGGGGAACCCCCGCGTCGACCAACGCGGCCACTGTCATGTCGCCCGCGATCCCCGAAACCGGATCCAGTTGCAGATGAAGGCCGCGCAGGGATTTCATGCTTCAGGCGGCCTGTTTGCGGTTCAGCATCGCCGCCATTTGCCCCGCCCCGAAACCGTTGTCGATGTTCACGACCGCTATTCCGCTGGAGCAAGAGTTCAGCATCGACAACAGCGCCGCGATTCCGCCCAGATTCGCCCCGTAACCCACGCTGGTCGGCACCGCGATCACGGGTTTGCCGAACAGACCGGCCACCACGCCGGGTAGCGCACCCTCCATGCCGGCGACGACGATTAGAATGTCCGCCGTTTCGATCACCGGACGCTGCGCGAACAGGCGGTGGATCCCGGCCACACCGACATCAAAGATCCGCTCCACGCGATTGCCACCGAGTTCCGCGGTCAAAGCCGCTTCCTCTGCGATCGGGATGTCGGCGGTTCCCGCGCTGAGAACGCAGATCAAACCACGCCCCTGATCAGGAGCCGGCATCGGCCCCACGACCACGGCGCGGGGCACGGGAAGATGCCGCGGTTCGAGGCCGGCGGCGGCAACCGCCGCGACAATCCCGGGGCCTGCGTCCTTGTCCACCCGGGTAGCCATCACGGTCGATCCGCCACGGGCCAGTTCGATCAAGATCGCCGCGATCTGTTCGCCGGTTTTGCCTTGCCCAAGCACGACCTCAGGAAAACCCGTGCGCAGATGCCGGTGGGTGTCCGCGCGCGCGAATCCCAAGTCCCGAAACGGCAAATCCCGCAGCTCGCGAACGGCGGCGTCAACCGTTGTCCGCCCACGACTGACGTCGCCAAGCAACTCCTTCAACCGGTCCGGATCCATCGGGCCCAGATTAGCCGATACGAAGAATGATTTCGTCGTCCTCGTCGAGAAAGCCGACCCCGTCGCGCTGCGCCAGTCCGGACGCCCGTTCCACGAACAAGGCGGCGATCGATTCGGCGGTTTCTTGCGCCCCGGGCGAATCGCCCTCCGGCGGAAATTCGATGACGACCAAGAGCCGCGTAACCGACAAATGGTCCAAGACCCGGTCCCTTGACGGCGAAGCCGGCAACTCGCGGACATCCGCGACGAAGTCAGCGACCTCGGCCGTCAGGCGATCAACACCAGCCGCGTCCGCCCGAAAACAGTACACGGCGCACGGAGGGTCCGACGGGTCGACCAAAATATCCACGTGGTCCCAAAAATTGGAAAGCAGATCGCCCGCGGACCGGCCGCCGCAAATGGTGACCGGGTAGTTGTGCTGGCGCAGCCAAAGCAGAATCTCGGACAAACTGAGCGGCGCGAAGTCGCGGCAGAACACGCGGTGGCTAAAAGGCATGACGAAACCAGGCGATCAGAATTCGCCGATCAGGGCAAAGGCTGGATAAATAACGAACCCGCTGATGTCGGTGCCGCGGCGGGGCGTCGCCAGCGTTGTGGACGCGGTGGCCGACCCGATCAGTTGGCCCAGAGTCAGCTCGACGGCGAAAAACACGTAGCGGTACCCGAACGCCAGGCCTCCCTGGCCACCGAAATAGTACGCATGGCCCTCGAAACTGGCCTCCTCGACCGTGTTGTCGAACAGGGTCAACGTCAGCCTGGTATCAAACCGCGAGTACAGCGCTTTTGGACCCGCCCAGACCCGGAACCAGCTTCGGGAGGTTCCCATCATCACCGGCAGATCGATCGTCCAGCGCCTGAAATCGCTGGCGTTCAGCACCGGCAACGCGTCGCCGAGTGGGATAGGATTGGTGGCGCGCGCGACACCGAAACCCACGACCAAATCGAACGGTCCATCCTCGCGGCGGATCACCTGATAACGTCCTCCCAACCGCCAGCCACCGCCGGCATTCCGGATCTGGACCTCGGCCCGATCGACGAAGGTGTACGCTGCCGCGAAATGCTGACCAACCGACAGCGGACTGACGACCAGATTGACGCCGGCGTCGAAGAGTTGCCACTTCTCGTCGTCGGTCAACTGCCGGTTGCGGGCCGCGTCCTCCAGCGTCTGGCCGGCGTCCACGGCCCTGATGATCGTTCCGGTCGGTATGCCGATCTCCATGCCCGCCGTTGCCTGGACGTGTCCCTTGGGCGCCACATGCGCGGGTTGCAGGGTTGCCAGCGAGGGCGCGCAACCAGCCAGGAAAATCCCGAACAGCGCGGGTCCAAGGCTCAGGTGATTTCGTGTTGGTGCTCGATTGAAGCGGGAATTCATCGAGTCCGACGGTAACATGGGTCCTCTCCGTTCGCCGCGATCCGGGACACGTCACGCACCAGTGGCCGCCCGCTTGCGGCCACACCGAATTACCATCGCAGCCGGTGTGAAATATCAATCTGCGGTCCCCGACACCGATTCCCTTTTTTGTCGTCGTGGCCCGTCGTATACAGGACGTGTTTGATCGGAACCCGGACCTCGAAATCATGACGCTGCAGGCGCGATACACCATCCTGCGAAAGGTCGCGGATGGCGGCACGGCGGAGATCTTCCTCGCCACCCAGCATGGCGCGCACGGTTTTGAGAAGCCTGTTGTCCTGAAGCGTATTTTTCCGGCGTTCTACGCCGATCCTCAGTTTCGCAACATGTTGATCGACGAGGCTCACATCGCCATGAGCCTGAATCACGGCAACATTGTCCAGGTCCTGGATCTGGGAGAGGCGGACGGACAGTACGTCTTGGCGCTGGATCTGGTCGATGGGTGGACACTGGACGCCGTGCTCCGCCGCGCCCGCGCTTTGAAGACAACGTTACCGCCCGCGTTGGCGCTGTATGTGTCGGCCGAAATCTGCCGGGCGCTGGCCTATGCCCACGCCAAGACCGCATCCGACGGTAAACCGCTGGAGATCGTCCATCGCGACATCAGTCCACACAACGTCCTGCTCAGCGAGCAAGGCGAGGTGAAGCTGACCGACTTCGGTATCGCGAAAGCCACGAATCGTCGCGAAAGCAGCGTCGGCACGATCATCAAGGGCAAGATCGCGTACATGTCCCCCGAGCAGGCTTCGGGCCAAGAACTGGATCGACGTTCGGATCTGTTCTCGGTGGGAACGATGTTGTACGTGATGATCTGTGGGCGCTATCCGTTCGACGCGCCCACGGATTTGGAAGTGCTGTTGCTGGTCAAGAACGGCGAATGCCTTCCGCCCGAGACGGCGCGCCCCGGACAGAATCCCGAGATCTATCGGGTGCTGAAACGCGCGATGGCGAAGTTGCCCGCCGATCGCTATCCACGCGCCGACGAGATGCTGATCGACTTCGAGCAG
Organism: Pseudomonadota bacterium; assembly: GCA_031407985.1. GTDB lineage: Bacteria > Myxococcota_A > Polyangia > Fen-1088 > Fen-1088 > FEN-1088. Next base: position 11,424 of record JANOJB010000291.1, read on the forward strand.
GTGATGCGGGTGGCCTTCAAGCCCGTCGGGCAAACAGAGCTGAAGCGCTGGTTGCAAGATCTGTCGATGAGAGATGGCGTTCAGCCACTGACACGAGCGCCCGCGCTGAAATCATCTGGATCCGCCGGGGGTGGACACGAGGGCGAAGTTCTGGAGTTGCACGGGATCGGAACAACGGCGGTCCCCAGCGCCCCCGCAACCTTGCCCCCCCCGCAACCGTCGGGGCGCGCAACCCGTTCGACCGTCCCGGCCCCGCAACCCGCCTCCCCTGCCCCCGTCAGTCGCGCGGGATCCGCGGGACGACCACCACCACCGCCTGCGGCCATGGCGGTGGGAAAGCGGACTGCGACGACGCCCCCTCCACCCGGGCCGGCGCACGGCGCTCCGCCGGCCGCTGATCCAGCGCCGGGCGTGGATGCAGCCTCTGAAACCATGACGCCGCAACCGACGGCAAAACCGGTACAAAAACCGGCGGCGCGATCGACCACGCGGCCGGCGCCAGAATCAGCGCCGAGGCCGCTCCACGCGGCCGTCGACGGCCCGGAAGAGCGCGTCACACAAAAGGCCATCACCGAGGAGGGATTCGCCGACAAGACGCCCGCCGAGCGGACCTCGGGCAAGGCCCTTCACGACCGGGTCACCGCGAAAATGGCCGTGCCTGATCAGGCTCTACCCACCCCTCGCAAATCATCTTCGTGGGTGGCCGAGGCCGTCCTAGCGTCCGCTCAACGGGCCGGGGCCGTGCCTCCACCTCCCGTGGCCACCCTGGTGCCGGCTCCACCGGTTACCTTGCCTATTCCGCATGTCACGGGAGAGATCAAGGCACCTCCCGTGCCACCCGAGCCAGCCGCGGCACCCAAGTCACGGCGGCTTGTGATTGGGGCCGGCGTTGGGATCGCGGCCGTGCTGCTTGTCGCACTTTCGATGAAGACGTGCGGTGACAAGCCGGACGCCCCAGAGGCCACCCGCCCCGCCCCGACAAAAGACCTCGCCTCTCCTCGCACGGCATCAGACGTCGCCGCGCCGCCGGTGACCACTTCGGCCCCGGTTGGGGCAGCGTGGCCTGCGCTGGATACCCGCGTGAATCCGGCCGACTCATCAGTTGGTTCCACCGCGATCGAGAGAAAGGACGACGAAAAGATCGAAGCCGGCACGACGGGCACCACGGGTACCACGGGTACCACGGGTACCACGGGTACCACGGGTACCACGGGTACCACGGGTACCACCGGTACCACGGGTACCACCGGTACCACCGGTACCACGGGTGCCACCGGTACCACCGGTACCACGGGTGCCACCGGTACCGCCGTGCCAACCGCCCCCTCCATCCCGCAGGGAACAACTTCCGTCACGACCCCATCCGCCGCGTCCGGAACCGCCGCCGCGTCCGGAACCGCCGCGTCCGATTCAATGGAGCCCGGCGCCGCGGTCGCCCGAACCGCCGAGGCAACGGCACCGGATCCAGGTCCCGATAGCGAAAGCGGAGGCGAGGGCCAGCCCACGGCGCCGGCCCCGAGGGTGGCGGTGTTTCTTAAGAGTTCACCTCCCGGCGCACAGGTAGGGACCCCCCACCACCCTTTTGGTACCACACCGGTGTACGTCAAGCTGAAGGTGGGTCAAACGTACGCGTTGGTGTTCACGCGTGACGGATACCGTCCCATCACGAAGCAGATTCGCGTCTCGGGCGAGCCCGGCCAACAGCTAACCGCCACGCTCCGGCCTGCCGCACCGCCGCCGAAATCGCAACAGTCCAGCCCCGCGATCAACCAGCCAGCACCACCACGGCCCTCGAAGCCCGCTGAACAAACCTGGTTTCAGCGCATGTTCGGCCGCTGACGCGACCAGACTCCTGTCGCTGGGTTGTCAACGTCGGCGCGTACACCCGCCGCATCTGTGCGCAAACGGCCCCCGATGTCCGCGTAACCTTCTGCCGCGAAGGTGCCGATGAATCATACTGAATGTGTCTCCTTGTTTCGGGTCACGCCGGAGGTTCAGATGTCCATTGGCGCTGAAGTCGGATCGTGTTCGGTCACGGAGGTCATGGGAACCGAAATGTTCACGCTGACCCCCGAAACAGCCGTCTCGTCGGCGCGACGCCTGGTGCTGGAAAACGACGTCCACCACATGTTGGTTCTGGAGAACGGCACGCTGGCAGGCATCGTCTGTCGCGACGATCTGCGGTTCGCGGATCGCAACGCGCGTGTCGGCGACTGCATGACGTCCCCGGTTCTGTGCATCACCCCGGACACCACACTGCAGGAAGCCGTGGACATCATGGGCGCCAACGACATCGACTGCCTGCCGGTGGTGACGGGGGCCTATCTGATCGGAATCGTGACATTGGAAGCCCTGGCTGCCGCGGATCTTTCACCCGCACCCGCGAACGATACCGACGACGAGGAAGCATCATCCTGCGGCGCGTGCGGTTCCAGCGGTGAGCTGTTCCGGGAGACGCGGGCGGGCGAAATCCCTTTGTGCGGGCGGTGCCGCAGCCTCTACGTGTCCAACCGGCGGTGTTAACGTGCCGGCCGGGTGGACAAGAACGACAAGCGGCTGGTCGGCCGAGCCGGCCTGAAGTTAGAGGCTGCTTTAGATAGTTTCGCACTCGGCGAAGCGGTGCGCGGCGCCTATGCCGTCGACGTCGGCGCCTCCACCGGCGGATTCACGCAGGTGCTACTGGACCGCGGCGCATCCGAGGTGTCGTGCGTGGACACCGGTCACGATCAACTTCACGAACGGCTGCGCGGCGACCCGCGGGTCAAGAACCTGGAAGGAACGGACTGGAAGCGGCTGTCGTTGTCCGAGGCCCCCGGGCCATTCGATTTTTTCACCGTGGACGTCAGCTTCGTGGCCGCGCGAAACATGTTGCGTGGGCTGGCGTTTCGCCTGCGGCCGGGGGCCGACGGGGTGGTGTTGGTGAAGCCCCAATTCGAGTTGCCCGATCATCTGGTGCGCGGCGGGGATGTCAGCGATCCGGGATTGCGGCGACTGGCCCTGGAGCGTTTCGCCAAGAAGGCCGTGGGCCTGGGATTTCGTGTTGTCGCCCATACCGACTCGCCGGTTCCGGGGGGCGAAGGCACGATCGAGATCCTGACCCACCTTCGGTTCGAGGGACGGTCGGACAAGTTGCCGCAGCCAGGGGAGCGACGTCCAGCACGCCCGGAGCCGGCGCCATCGAAGAAACGCGCCGATACCAAGCTGGCGGCTTTGGCTGGTGCCCTGGACTGGTTCGCGATCGTGACGCCGGGCGCGGAGGCCATCGCCGCCGCCGAGGCCGCGCGCATACCGGGCGCGACGAACGTCACCGCGGTTCCCGGAGGCGTCGAACTGCGTGGCACCCTGGAGGTGGGAATGTACGCGAACCTGCACCTGCGGATTCCGACGCGCATTCTGTTGCGGGCAGGCACCGTGCGGTCCCGCGAATTTGGAAAGCTGCGCCATCAACTGGCGCGCCTGCCGTGGGAGGCCTTCGTTCCGAAGGACACGCCGCTGCGAATCACCGTCACCACCAAACACTGCCGCCTGTACCACACCCAGGCGATCGACGAGGCGGTACGCGCCGCCATCGCCGATCGCACCGGGGCGGCACCAGACAAAGCGACCGCTACGATGGCGAACGCGCCGCTGGTGCTGGTGCGCGGGGTGGATGACACATGGACCATCAGCGTGGACAGCTCCGGCGAACGCTTGCACCGACGAGGCTGGCGCACAAAGGGCGGGGAAGCTCCCCTCCGCGAATCCCTGGCAGCAGCCCTATTGGCGCTGGCCGACTGGCAGCCAGGCGAATCCTTGATCGATCCGATGTGTGGCGCGGGCACAATCCCGATCGAGGCCTGCGCGATCTCGCTGCGGGTCGCCCCCGGTCTGCACCGTGCCTTCGCGCTCGAAAACTGGCCAGCTTGCGCTGCCACCGCGCACGACCGCTGGACGGAACTGCGACGAAAGGCCGAGGCCGCCGCCGGCGATACCCTGCCCGCGCCAATCGTCGCCGCCGATCGCGATCCCGTCGCCATCCTCACCACCCGGGGCAACGCCCAACGCGCCAACGTCGAATCGTGCCTGCAAATCATCGAGCGCCCCCTCGACGAAACCGAACCGGTGGCGCCGACCGGGCTTCTGATCGCGAATCCGCCGTACGGCGAACGACTGGGACACCGTCGCGACCTGCCTGCCTTGTACCGCCAGATCGGCCGCGTGCTGCGAGAGCGCCTCCCGGGCTGGCGCGCCGCGGTCGTTGTTCCGGACGCACGCCTCGCATCGGCGTTCCGGTTGCCCGTGATCGCGTCTCACGCGCTTAGCCACGGCGGCCTCCGTGTCACGCTGCTGCGCTTCGCGGCGCAACCTATCGTTGCAGGTCGATCGTCGTCGGCAACCGGGGGGACCGGCCGCCTCGCCTCAGACTGAATCTGCACTAATGTTCAGTCAAGCGAGGTGGTCCAGAAGAGGTCTTCCAGAAAACGAATCGCGTTCCCAGAGAAGAAATCGCGCGGGATTTCTTCGCCAAGGTTCAACTGTTCCCCACTGATGCGCCAGCGTGTATGTTTGCGCCCTTCTCAGCGCTTACGTTTCCCCGACCGCATCCGAGACAAACCGTCTACCAACCGTCTGCCAAACCGACGATGGACCGGACCCCGTCAATCGATCGCGCGGGACTTCCGGGAAGTCCTAGCCCCATGGATGGAGCGTCGTAACAACAATGGTTATCAATCTCGTTTTTGTCGCCGGCACGATGGTTCTGAGTCTGATCGGAACCTCTCCCGCACCTGGATTGGGAGCCGGCGAAATCGCGGGGCCTGCGGCTGCAATCCCCGCGGTGCCGGCTGTCAAGGTCGCGGCCCGCGTCGACAGTTTCAGCCCGCCGCCGAAAGCAGCGAAGAAACGCAAGGCTCCGCCTGCCCGGTCACCGGGCAGCGTGCAACCGGAGTCCGTCGAGGAGGACGTTGACGAGGATCAGCCTCCCGCGCGACGGCCGCCCCCGACGACCAGGCGCAGGCTTCCGGTCGAGGAAATGGAATCGGAAGCGGGAGAAGAAGAGGAGGAGGAGGACGACGACGAGAAGCCAAAACCCAAGAAGAAGCGCAAGCGGGTCGTGGAGGAGGAGGAGGAGGAAGACGAGGAGGATGACGCGCCCATGGCGAGTCTGCCGGTCATCCTGCCGCGCCCGATTTCGGTCATGGCCGGCGTGTCGGCAATTGGCCGCAGCTTCGCGTTCAACACGATGACGCAGCAGAAGGAGAGCACATTCCCGCGGCCCGGCATCGCACTGACCATTGAAGCCTTTCCGCTGCTCCGCATGCCGCGGGGTTGGCACAAGCGGTTGGGCGTTGGCCTGACGCTGGCGATGGAGTTCGGCGCTGCGGCTTTGGCCAACATGACGACCGGCGCGTCCACCAGTTTTCCCGTGACCCAGCGGCGTTGGTCGTTGGACGTGCGGTACGCGATCCCCCTGGGAGAACGGTTCGTGTTGGTCCCGGCGCTTGGCTACGGCACCAACGCGTTCGATCTCAAGACGTTGATGCCAGCCACGCAGGTGCCGACCGTATGCGATTCCTCCAGCACGATGCCCTGCCTTGCCGACATTTACGCAACCTATGCCGTTGCCGGCGGACACATCCGGATCGCGGCGACTGAAAGTCTGGCGTTCTCGCTCTCCGGCGGATACTTCCTTGGCCTCAGCGTGAGTAGAGGTCCTGGACAACTAGCCGTTGAAAGCACGGAAACGAAGGTCTCCGGTTTCCATATTGAACCCGGCGTCACCTTCATGCTGAAGGACTGGCTGGCTTTGCGCGCGGCGATTCCGATCGTGCGCTACGACTATGCGTTCACCAACCAGATGGCCGTGTATAAATCGGCGACCGAGACGTATTACGGCATCAACGGCGGTGCCGTGATTTTCATGCAGTGATCAGGGCCAACCCGGCGGCTTGACCGTTGCGCTGGTCGCGGCGAACGCCTAATGTCTCGCCCCCGAACATGGCTGCAAACACCGGAAGCTCGCGCGGTTCCAAACGCCTGAGCGCGCTGCCCCCGTACGTTCTGGCGACCGTCGACGAACTGAAGACGCGGCTGCGCGTGGAAGGTCACGACGTCTATGACTTTGGCCTTGGCAATCCCGACGGCCCCAGTCCCTTGGCGGCCATCGATCGTCTGGTGACCGAGGCCCGGCGTCCAGGCAATCAGCGTTACATGCCGTCCAAGGGCCTGCCTGAACCACGCCGTGAAATCTGCGACTGGTACCGCCGTCGTTTCGGCCAAACCTTCGATCCCGATTCGGAAGCGGTCGTGACCATCGGGTCGAAAGAAGGAATAGCGCACCTGTTGTTGGCTCTGGTGGCCCCGGGCGACCTCGTGCTGACCCCCGATCCGTGCTACCCCATCCACCGCTACGGCGTGATCATCGCGGGGGGCGACCCCGTGTCCGTGGCCTGTGGTCCCGATGTCGACCACTTCGCCGAGTTGGAAAAAGCGCTGGCCGGCGCGCCACGACGGCCAATCGGTCTGATCGTCAACTTCCCTCACAACCCGACCGCGGCGACGGTCGACCTGCCCTACTACGAAAAGGTCGTCGCGCTGGCACGCCGCGAAAACCTCTGGGTGATCTCGGATCTGGCTTACGCCGATCTGACGTTCGATCCCGCTACGCCCACCCGAAGTATTTTCGAGGTGCCGGGCTCCCGTGACGTAGCGGTCGAGTTCTTCACCGTATCGAAGAGCTATTCGATGCCCGGGTGGCGCGTCGGCTTCTGCGTCGGCAACCCCGAACTGATCGGCAGTCTGGCGACCATCAAGGGGTACCTGGACTACGGCATTTTCGCGCCCGCACAGCTGGGAGCGGCCACCGCCCTGGCCCGCTGCGACGAAGACGTCCGACAGAACCGGCAGCGTTACCAGGACCGGGCCCAGCTGTTGGTCGACGGTCTGAGGGCGGCCGGCTGGCCGGTGCCCATGCCCAAGGCATCGATGTTCGTTTGGGCACGCCTGCCCGCGTCCCGTCAGGCCATGGGGGCGGTGGCGTTCGCGTCGGCTTTGTTGCAGGAAGCGCGCGTCGCCGTGGCGCCCGGGGTCGGGTTTGGCCCCGGCGGCGAGGGATACGTCCGTTTCTCCCTGGTGGAGAGCGACGATCGCACCCGCCTGGCCTGTGCGGCCATCGCGGATTTTCTCCGCAAGTAGTGACGCAAGCGGGCGGGCCAGTAAACATGCAAGCAACCACGGCTATTCGCTGATTGACAACCCAACACCCATCGAGTAAAAAACGCGCCTTTCATGCCTTCCATCTCGCCACTTGCCCCCATTCGCGGTCGGACCACTTTTCAGGCCAAGACCGGCCTGCCTCACGGTTGGTACATCGCCGACGTGGAGGGCAAAACCCTCGGTCGCGCGGCCACCAAGATTGCGGACGTGCTTCGCGGCAAACACCGGCCGACCTTCACGCGTCACGCGGACGCGGGGGATTTCGTCGTGGTGATCAACGCCGACAAGGTCAAGCTGACCAAGGACAAGTGGCAGACCAAGCTTTACCGTGACCACTCGCTGTTCCCCGGCGGCCTGAAGACACAGACGGCCGAGGAACTGAACAAGCGACATCCCGGGGATCTGGTGAAGCGCGCGGTCTGGGGAATGCTTCCCAAGGGCCCCCTCGGACGGCGGATCTACAAGAAGCTGAAAGTGTACGCCGGCGGGAATCACCCGCACGTCGCGCAACAGCCACAGATATTGAAGCTCGACTGACTCGCCCGACTGACTGGAGTTCTTCGCGATGCCTGATCCACACAAATCCACCTATGCCACCGGTCGACGCAAGGAAGCCGTGGCGCGTGTTTGGCTGCAACCCGGTAACGGCAAGGTGGAAATCAACCGGCGATCGCTGGAAGACTACTTCGGCCGTGAAACGTCCCGCATGGTGTTTCGCCAGGCGCTGGAGCTGACCGAGACCACCGGTGTCTACGACGTCTTCGCGACGGTTGCCGGTGGTGGCCTGTCGGGGCAAGCGGCGGCGATCCGGCACGGCATTTCTCGCGTGCTGATCAAGATCGATCCCGCCTTGCGCCCGGCCCTCAAAAAGGCCGGCTACTTGACGCGCGACGCGCGCGCCAAAGAGCGCAAGAAGTACGGACAGCGTGGCGCCCGCGCCCGCTTCCAGTTCTCGAAGCGCTAGTCGCCCCGAGGGGGATGGG
>JANOJB010000293.1:0-2936 GCA_031407985.1 Pseudomonadota bacterium
CGTTCCTGCCACGACACATCGTGGGCGGCGAACGCCGCCAGAAACAACACGACGGTTCCCGGGATGGTAATCACGTCCGGCAGGCGTTTGGTGTCGAGATCTATGAACGACAACACGACAAGGGCTCCGGCGAAGGAAAAATAGACCGCAAATCGCCCCAGGCGCACCGCTGCGATTTCGCCGGCGTCGGATCCGGCGAATTGCCAGTAGATCGCCGCGGCCAGCACGGCGGTCAGCGCCTCGACCAGTGGATAACGCAGACCGAAACGCGCGCCGCAGCGACGGCAGCGGCCGCGCAACACCAGATACGACAGTACCGGAATGTTGTCCCAGGCACGGATCGGCGTGGCGCACGACAGGCAACGGGACGCCGGCCGCACGACCGATTCGCCGCGCGGCAGCCGTGCGATGACGACGTTGAAGAAACTTCCCCACAGGGCCCCAAGTGCGGCCGCGAACCCCACGGCCGCCGGCATCGAAAGAAAGTCTGCGAGCGTGTCCAAGCCTGGTCCCCGACGCAATGTTAAGGTTGCCGTCGGGTGTCTGGGAAACTTTTCATGCATCGGCCTGCAACACGACAATCACCGGTGCGCTTCGCTCTGGGCCTCCTGCTGATCGCCACCCTTCTGGGACCAACCACGGGTTGTCGCGGCCGGAAAGCGCTGACACCACCTGCCGCCGCCGTCGAAGGCGCCGTCCGTCCCGAACGTTTCGCCCCGGCCTTTCGAAAACTGGGCCGCGCGCATTTTCGCGGCGTCGCGCGTTTCGATGCCGGCCCCGATGGTGTCCCCATGGACAGCGTTTCGACCGAGACCGACATCTGGATGGACGATCAAGGAAACTGGCGACTGGTCGAACTGAACGACAAAGACGGCGGGCGGGAAATCGTGATGCATGGGCGCGAGCTTGCCGTCGCGCTACGCTACGGAAAGATGATCAGGCGACCCGCGGAAGATCCCGAACCCCAGCGTCTTCTGGAAGAAGGGCTGGGCGCGCCTTTCGCCGCGTGGGATCTGCTGCGCGACGTCGCCGGCGTCGACGATTTCGGCGGCGAAAATCGCGGCGGACGCAAGGTTCACGTCTACAAGGTGACAAAATCACGACGCCCGACCGACCAGCCGCCGGTGGTGGATCCGGCGGACCGCAGGGCATGGCGGCGCACACTGGTCGCCGGATCGGTCGAAGGAACGGTGGTGATTGACGACGCGACCGGTCTACCGTTGCAGGCAGATCTTCGGGCGAAGTACACGATGCGCCGGCCGGGCGGCGGCAGTGTTGGCGCCGGCGGAAACAGCACGAACGCGCCGTCGGCGGCCGACATACCCATGCAGGGCGCTGTCGAGGTGCGAACGTCGATCGAGGAGATCGGCCAAAGCCCGCCCATCGCGCGGCCCGAGGCCGAGAATGCGCCAATCCGGCAGCGTACGGTTCCAGAGGAAAAGGCGCTCCTCGGCGGCCTACCGCGTGCGGCGCCCTCGATCGGGGGCGGACGATGAGTACGCGGGATCCCGACGACCACAAGCCGCCCGGGCCCGGCAGACCCGACCAGGATGCGGGCGTACGCGACGCCGAGTTGATTTCGTTCCCTGGACGAAAGAACGGCGCCGATCACCGACCGGCGACTGACCATCTGGCCGCCAACCGGCGCCTGATCATCCGTCGATCGTTGCTGGCGACCGCGGTTGGTGGTGTGGTTCCGGTGCCGGTGATGGATGACTATTTGGCGGGGCGTGTGCGGGCGGGCATGTTGATGCAGATTGCTGAACGTCGTCGTGTCGATCTGGCCCCGTCGTCGGCCGAACTGCTGGCCGATCCGCGCGAGGGAACCACGACGCGCAACGCGACCATGACGGCGGCGACGCTGCTGGCGTTCAAACTGGCCTGGCGCAAGTTCTTCTTGGTGCTGGGTGCCGGACGACGGGCCGAGGAAATGGCGACGACGTTTCAGGTCGGAACGCTGTTCGATCACTTTTGCGCCAAGCTGCACGTTGGCGCCGGGCTGGATCGTCCGGGCGCCATCCGCATTCGCGCCGCCGCGTTCGCGTCGATTCGCGAATCCGAACGCGCGGCCGTGGTCGGCGTCTTTCAAGAAGGCGGCCGCATACTGGGTCGATCGATCGGCGAGGCACCGGCATGGGTGACGCGCCGGCTACAAAGGATGGTCGACCAATATGTGGCGTCCGGCGGCAATCCCGACGCGGTGCCCGTCGCCCCGCCCGCTACGCCGAAGGCGAACGCCAGCCGCGACCAGTCCACCGATCCCGACGGGTTGGACACGGACGCGATCGACGGCCCCGACGCGCGATGGTTGGACCGCGCCTCCTCGCTGGTCGAGGGCCGTCTGGTACGCCTGGGCTCCGGCTATCTGGAGTCCCTGTTGACCAGGTTCGATCACCACTTCGCGAAAGACCCAAGTTGACCGGATTTTTGCGGGAATTTCACGGGAATTGGACATTAAGCCGGTAGCCACGTCATTCCCGCTTTGCTACGATAAGCCCGAAACGACGGCATACGCGCCGCCGGAAACGATCGAACGACCCACGAGAATCATTGGCGCCAAAGTCCAAAAAAACCAAGCAGGGCGGTAGCGCCGGCAAAGGCGGCGGCGCCGGCAAAACCGGCAGCACCAAGGGCCGTGGCGCTGGCGGCACGAGCAGCACGAGAAAGCCTGCCAGCGCCGGAAAAGGCGTTAGCGCCGCCAGGCCGTCTTCTGGAGCCGGCAAACCCCTCAAGCTGCACGCGGCCCGAAAATCGCCGTCCTTTCCGGTATCGGGCGACAAGCGTGGCGGCAAGCCCAAGGGCCGACCCCGTCCCAGCAAGGCCCCGTTCGGTCGCCAGTCGACAGGCCGGGTGAAGGCGCTGGAATCCCGCACCGCGCCGCCGGTTGCACCCCCGAATCCCCGCAGGGCGCGACAGACGGCCGAATCCCTGGCCGT
>JANOJB010000295.1:0-19578 GCA_031407985.1 Pseudomonadota bacterium
CGCACGAACTGGACTAGATTGTGCTGATTGGCCGCGCTCAACGCATTGAAAGCGTTTCGTGATGCCGCGCCCTGGCCATCGTGTGCCCTGACCGCGCAGGCGACATCGCCGCACCGTCCGTCGTGGAGCAGCTTGTTCTGGAAGCGAATGCCCCAGAGCGGTTGCGTTCGCATGCGGCGCGTGGCCGCCAGCGAGTCGCCCGCGTTGCCGATCTGGTCACCCAAAGCGCCCATGTCGTGCACCAAGAAATCCGAATACGGGTTGAAGGCGAAGTTTCCCGGCACGCGAATACTTTCCGAGCCCTCGGCGTCGATGAAAACCGGGGCGGGATTCGCGGGCGTGCGGAACGTCGTCGACACGTGGCAACCCGCGCACCCGGTCGATGCGAACAGGGGCTGTCCCCGTGTGACCGCAATCTGGTCGCTGAAATCGCGCGGAGCGGGAGCCAGCGCTGTCATGAAAGCCGCGAACAGGAACACGTCGTCCTGAATCTCGGTGCGGTTGTCCGCGCAGCTTCCCACGGCGTCGTCCACCTGGGCCCACTGTGTCGACGTGAGTCCCCCCGGGTTCGGTCCAGTCTGCCTGGCCGCCAGATCGTCGCAGCCATCGGCCACCGGGACCCCGTTGGGGGCTGCTTCGAGGGCGAACGCATTCAGTGACGTTCCCCGGAAGCAGCTCTGCGTCGTGATGGCCATTTCGTTTACGTAGGCATCCGCCGAGAACTGGAGAAGGCTGGGCACGCCCGCTTTCCAACCGAAGCGGGCCACGCGGGTCGAGTTGAGGAACTGCGTGGGATCCCCCGGATTGGGGACGACCACCTGGACACGGTTGACGATGCCCCGGATCGCGGAGGGTTGGGCAGCGGCCAGTCCGTCGAAAAACGAGTCAGGCATCGCATCGACGAGGCCCAGACCAAAAAGCGGCTGTGTTCGACGACCCACGTTGCGGACCGTGGCTTCCGCCGCGTCGACCTCCTGCGGGACGCAACACAGTGTCGGGTTTCCGGCTTGACAGCTCCCCCTGCTGGCCGCGGGCAAATCCGGGTTGTTGAAGTTCCCCACCGTGAAGAGCTGGCGCAGCGATCCGCCGCGGTTGTCGAGTGGATTGAACGCGCCGTTCGCGAACCGGCCAAAGCGTCGTTCGATCTGCTCACCAGCACCGCCGATCGCCCCGTTGGTATGGCAGCCACCGCACGCGTTCAGATTGAAGATCGGGCCGACGCCGTCACCGATGCCTTCGGCCGCAAGAAATGCATCCCTGGCCTCGGACAGAAGCGCGGCGCTGGCCTGCACACCGGGCAGATTGTCGCCAATCAATGCAGAGCTGCTAACGGCTGAAGCATCTACTGGCTCGGCCCCGCAGCCTGCCAGTCCCATGCCCGCTATCGCGGCACAAGCCAACATTTCTGGTAGCCCTCCTGGCGTCTTCATCGAAAGCCTCCTTTGAATTTGGTGGTTGCCCATACCTGCCGACCGCTGAAGCAATCACCGAACCAGGAGGAACAGACGTGACTTCGTTGGTGTTGGGATGCAGTGCAAGGCGCCATTCAAGCACCGGATACGTATCCAGGTACGGTCACAAGCCGTACTCCGATACCAGTGCGGCCTCCGGAGACGGACCGCGTCGTCAAGCGGGCCGCGAACGTCAGTTTGCGTGCGTGCGACTTGCCTTGCGGTCTTCAAACGCGAGGTATGTCGTCAAGCGGGAGGTGTCTCATTCGTACCGCGGAATCTGGCCGGATCCAGCCCCGCCTGGCGCAGCCACCGCCAGACCAAGGTCCGTTGGCGGTGAAGTTCCCGCGCCACATCGGCGACGTTGCCCTTGTGACGCTCCAGCAGCGCCAGCAGGGAATCCGGGGTCGGGCGCGGCTCGGGCGACACCCCGCCGCCGCTACTCGGTGTGGGCGGCAGCGTCGGCGCGGGTGCCTCCAGCAGCGTGGTCGATCCGCCTGACGACGAGAAGGACAGGTACTCGGGATCGATCTGTTGCCGTCCCTCGCTTAACACTGCCGCCATGCGCAGAGTCTTTTCCAGCTCGCGCACGTTGCCGGGCCAGCTGTGCAGGAACAGGGCGCGGTACGATCGAATGTCGAAGGACCAGTTGGAATCCCGCAGGAAATACCGCGCCAGCAGGCCGATGTCCTCGGGACGCGACCGCAACGGTGGAATGATCAGCGGTTCGGGACCCAGCCGCGCCGCCAAGTCGAATCGCAGGCCCGAGGCGTCGTCGTCGGCGGCGATGCCTCGACGGGTGGCCGCGACGACCCGCACATTCACCTTGCGCGAACGGGTGGCTCCCAGCTGTAACACCAACCGGTCTTGCAGGAAACGCAGCAGCTTGGACTGCGCGTTCTGCGACATCTCTCCGATCTCGTCCAGGAACAGGGTGCCGCCCTCGGCTTGCTCGATCAGCCCCTGCTTGCCGTGTTCGGCCATCGAGTGCGCGCCACGGGCGTAACCGAAGAGTTCGCTTTCGAGCAACGTGTCGGGAAGGGCGGCGCAATTGATTTCGACGAAGGGGCCCGGCCGGCCGCTGGCGCGGTGAATCGCATTGGCGACGATCTCCTTACCGACGCCCGTTTCGCCACCCAGCAGGAGGTCGACATCGGACCGCGCCAGCCGTCGCAGCCGTTCAGACAGCCGCGCCAGGGGCGGCGACATCGTGGGAACGGGTCCGAACGGGTGCGCCAGTTGCAGCCTGATCGTGTCCAGATCCTCGGTCGACATCATCCGGTACACGAAGACGTGGGCCCCGATGAATAGCACCGCGCCGTTCTCCAGTATCCGCCCCCCGACCACGGGCGTCCCGTTGACGGTGATGCCGTTTCGACTGCTGAGGTCGCGCACCTCAACCATGTCGGTCTCGACCCGCCGGAAGAGGGCGTGCGCCCTGGACATGTGCGGATCGTTGGTTTCGAACCGCGGAATGGGACCGCCTGTCTTCGCGCGCCCCCGTCCCAGTTCCAGGGCCGGGCTGATCTCCATGACCCGCACACCGTCGGTCAGGCCGGTCGTCACGGCCTGACCCGCGCATATCAATACAGGGCAAGCCGCACCACAGGGCGACGCGCCGAAATCGAGCATGGGGGTGTTGTCTGATCCGCTCATGTGTCCCAGTGGGGAGGGGGGGGGACCTATTCAGGGTCACGGCGGTACTACTGAAATGCCGCCTCAGGGTTGCGCAACGGCGTTCCGGAACGACACCTCCTCGGTAGCGTTCACAAGATGCATTAATCGGTCACCGAGTTGCAGATATTTTTTCTGTTTTGGGAATATTCTGACGGGGCGCGTTCTGAGCAATCCTAACCAGCGCTGCGTCTATTGGCCGGATGGAATCAGAACCGCCAATGATTCCAGGTGGGATGTGTGTGGAAGCATGTCGAACGGGGCAATCCCCGTGGTGCGGTAGCCCAGTGTCGCGAGAATACCGAGATCCCGCAGCAGTGTGGTTGGTGCGCAGCTGAGGTAGGCAATCATGCGCGGATGTAGTGCGACGGCCCGGGCCAGCACAGTGGGCGCGCAACCCTTACGTGGCGGGTTCAAGACAACCGCGTCGGCGGTATCGATCGCCGCTAGATGGGCGGCCACGTCGCCCGCACGAAAGTGGGTATTCGTGATTCCGTTCAGCTTCGCCGACCAGCTGGCGTCCGCGACCGCGGCCGGGTGTTCCTCGATACCGATGACGGCACCAGCCGTGCGCGCCAGGGTCAAGGCGATGCCGCCCACGCCCGCGTAGGCGTCGACAACGGTTTCGGCACTGGTCGGTGCGATCGCCGTGGTGATTGCGTCGTAGGCGGCGCCCGCGACTTGGCGGTTCGCTTGGAAGAACGCGCGCGACGAGATCCGAAGGCGAACGTCGCCGATCTGGTCGTTGATGGTCGCGTCCCCGGCAAGCGTGCGTTCGGCGGTGCCGAAGATGGCGTTTCCACGCGTTGGGTTGATGTTCTGCACGATCCCGATGACGCCCGGGATCCGTGCCCGCAGCATTTCCGCCACGGGTGGTCCGGAAGCAAAAACATCGGTGGCGGTCACCAAGGTCACCAGCACCTGGCCCCGCGCATTGGCCCTCAGGATCGCGTAACGGAGCGTTCCGGTTAGACGGATCTCATCGTAGGGCTCGACCGCGTGGGCGGAAAGCGCTTCCAGCAGCGCCGTCGCCACGGTGGCCAGCGGCGCCTCGACGACGGTGCAGCCCGCCAGATCCACCACATTGTGGCTGCGGGGCGCGTAGGCGCCGAGCACCAGGTGCCCCATGCGATCGCGCGCGGCGACCAGTTTCGAATTGTTGCGGTAGGCGACCGTCAGGGGAGACGCAACGGCGGTCATGATGGGCACGTCGGCCAGGATCGGATCGGCGGCAACCAAGCGTCGCAGGTATGCTTCCTTCCAGGCCAGCTGCGCGCGCACGTCGAGGTGCTGCAGGAGGCAGCCACCACAGCTGCCGTACGCGTGACACGTGGGGGCGACCCGATCGGGCGACGCGCGGTGGATCGTACGCAACGACGCCCAGGCTGTCGGTCGATGCGCGGAGACCTGGTTCACGCTTGCTGAGACGTCCTCGCCGGGCAACGCGCCGGGGATGTGCACCAGGATGGTGGGCGTGCCCACGGCCGCGACACCGGCTCCGTCGTCGTCCAGATCGTCGACGATCGTCCGGATCTCGCGCCCGGGTTTCACGACGACCCGGCAACCGGCGATCGGGCCCGCGCCCCCAGGGCAGCCGCGATCTTGGGCAGTGAGACCTCCGTGCGATACCCGGTGTTCATATGGCCGTCGTCGAATTCCTGGTGATCGACGGTGATTCCCGCGGCCCGCATGCGGGCAGCAAGAATGCGCGCGGCCAGATCCAGCGCCCATTCGTCGCGGCATCCCGCGTCCAGATACACCAGCCGCATGCCGCGCAGGGCATCGGCATGGCGGCCAACCATGTCGACGGGGTCCCAGGCCTTGAACCGGCGCCAGACGCTGTCGATGATCTCGCCGGTTTGCGGATCGAACGGCAGCGCGAACCCGTGGGGGGATGCGGGATCGGGCGCGTACGCGACGCCCATCGCCAACATCATCATGGTCGCGATGTCGTCGGAACGTTTGACGGGGGCGGCGTCGAAATGGCGCAGAAAAC
This sequence comes from Pseudomonadota bacterium, assembly GCA_031407985.1. GTDB lineage: Bacteria > Myxococcota_A > Polyangia > Fen-1088 > Fen-1088 > FEN-1088. Next base: position 5,122 of record JANOJB010000295.1, read on the forward strand.
CGTCGACGCCGCCATGTCGCCGCAGCGATCGACAGGCCACGGGGATGTCCCGCAAGACCGACAGTTCGAAGTATCCGTCGCCCGAATGACTGGCGACCGCCGCGAACAGTTCGGGGTGCCGCATCGCCAGCACCAGCGCGCCGAAGCCTCCCGATGACTTGCCGGCGATCCCGCGTGCGTCGCGGGCGGCGATGGTTCGAAAACGGTTGTCGATCGCGGGAATCAGCTCGGCACAGACGTGTGTTTCGTAGTTTCCACTGGCGGATGAATCCAGGTACTGGCTGCCGCCGAACCGGGTGAAACAGTCGGGCGCCACGACGATCACCTCGCCCATGGCTCCCGACGCCGTCAGACGGTCCAGCCGATCGCCCAGCGACGGATTCCACGGGCTGCCCTGAAACTGCGACAGACCGGTGCTGGTGAATCCCGCCAGCCAATAGATCACGGGGTACCGGCGTTCGGGCGCGGCATCGTACGACGGCGGCAACCACACCGGCACCTGGCGGCGCGCGGGATCGCCCAGCGGATTGGTCGCCAGGACCGCGCTGTTGATGCTGAAGATTTCGATTCGTCCCGGCATGTGTTTCGTCGAGACTAACAGTCCGTCACCGCGCGAGGCGCAAGGATCGCACGCGGAATCCCAGCAGCCCGGGGATCGCCCCCAAAACACCGACGACAAGGAACAGTGTCGTCGGCGCCATGCGCTCCATGAGAAGACCGGTCAGACCAGCCGACACCCCCGTCATTCCGAATACCGTGACGTTCATCAGCGCGAACAGGCGCCCATGCAGGCGGCCGGGCACCGCCTGCTGCATCAGCACGGTGCGCGGAATGATGATCATCGGAATCGCCAGCGCGTGAACGAACAGCGCCAGTTGGACCTGGCCCAAGGTCTGGCAGAAATAGAAGGGGATGAAGGTCAGTCCGTCGATGACGATTCCCACCAGAATCAGACGTCCCTTGGCGGCGCGGCGCGCGAATATCCAGGTCGCCGCGGTTCCGAGAGCCAGTCCCAGAAAGAAATAGATCATCGCGCTCATGTATCCCTCGGGGCCCAGATGCAGGGTCTCCTTCACCAGAATCGGCGTCGCAATGTACGCGGGTCCCATGATCAGCAGGTTGTCGAGCGCGGTCAGCAGCAGCAGCGTCCGCAGCACCGGCGACGCCCAGACGGTGCGCAAAACGACCGCTGTCTCGGCAAGGATCGATCGCAGCGTCATGGGCGCCAGCGTCTGCGTAGCGGCGGCGTGGGATTGCCGCCGTCCCAGGCGCGGCAGCATCAGCAGACAAATCGCCGAGAACAGAAACGTCGCGGCGTCGACGGTGAACAGGTGGACGAATCCCAGTTTCTTGATGGCCGGCTGGCCCAGGAGCGGGCCGCCGATAAACGCGACCTGCTCGGACAGTTGGAAGATCGTGACAGCCGTGGTCAGTTGAGTCGTCGGAGCGATCTCGGGGACCAGGGCCTTGATCGCGGGATTAAAGAAGGTGGTCCCCGTCGCCAGCGCGAACAGCAACACGCCCAGCAGCGGGGCATTCAGGTTGTTGGTGATCACCAGGACGGGAATGGCGCCGATGGCCAGGAATCGGAGCAGATCCGCGGTGATCATGATGCGCCTGCGGTCGTGGCGATCCACGAAGGCGCCCGCGAACAGGCCCAGCAACAACGCCGGCGCGAAGTTGACCGCCACCAGCCAGCCGGTCAGGGATTTTGAACCGGTCAGTTCCAGGGTCAGCCAGACGATCCCGACCAGGTACAGGGAATCGCCCAGGTGAGAGATCACTTGCCCCGCCCACAGTAGGCCCAGCGCGCGGCGCCAATGGGGACGGGTCGCCGTCGTACGCGCGGTGTCCGTCGTCGCGTGGTCGATCGGGATGGGAGCGGCGGAGTCGTTGGGGTCGCCGGGCACAGCCGGGTCGGCGCCGGGAGGCACTTCGGTTTTCACGAGCACCTCACCCTATGGCATATTGCCCGGCGTCGCGATGGGCGCACGATCCGCGGGAAGGAACCACCGAACTGGGCAATCACCGGAGAGGCCTGATCGCGCCAAGGGTTTCGGGTTGGGAATTGGTCGTCGACTGGACGTCGCGCTCTGCGTCCTGACGGTAGCGACAGTCGCCACGGTCGCACCATCGCTGGTCACGGCCGCGCCCAAGGCACCCGCCAATGCCCCGTCGTTTCGTCCGGAACTTCGTCCGGAACTTCGTCCGGATGTCCGCGCGTGGCAACTGGCGAACGGTCTCAAGGTGTTGTTCTTGGCGGATCACAAGGCACCGGTCGCGACGGTGCAGGTCTTTTACCACGTTGGATCAAAGGACGAACGCGTCGGGAACCGGGGCGTGGCGCACATGTTCGAACATATGATGTTCAAGGGCAGCACCTACGTTCCACCCGAGGAACATTCCCGTTTGTTGAAGGAGGTCGGCGGAGAGGTCAATGCATTCACCACCGAGGACGTGACCGCGTATCACCAGACCGTAGCGCCGTCGACGGTAGACTTCGCCATTCGGTTGGAGGCGGAACGCATGCGGGGGCTTCGGCTGTTTCCCGCCACCGTCGATTCCGAACGCAAGGTGGTGCAGGAAGAGAAGCGCCTGCGAATCGACAACAATCCCATCGGGCAGGCGATCGAACGATTTCGGGATCTGGCGTACACGCGCCACCCCTACCGCTGGACGGCGGCGGGAACGCTGGAGGATCTGGAGCGCGTGACTCCCGACGATTGCCAACGCTTCTATGACACCTACTACCAACCGAACAACGCCACCTTGATCGTGGTGGGCGACATCGACGAGGCGACCGTTCGACGATCAGCGGAGATCCATTTCGGTGCGGTGCCGCGTGGTCAACAGCCGGCGCGGGTGGTGATCGAAGAGCCGCCCCAGACAGAGCAGCGGACGACGACGCTTGTACTGGATGTGAGTCTGCCCGTGATCGTGGGCGGATTTCACATTCCAGGCGCCAACCATCCGGACATCCCGGCGCTGGAGGTACTGGCGTCGATTCTGTCGGCGGGCGAATCGTCGCGCCTGAACCGCCGCTTGATTCGCAAAGACAAGCTGGCCGTCGCTGCCGGTGGTCTGGCCGAAGTGATGGAGCACCCAGGGCTGTTCATCGTGTATGCGGCCCACTTGCCCGACAAAGATCAGGCCAAGATTCGAGGGGCGTTGTCCGACGAGGTTGCGCGCGTGCGATCGGCGCCGGTAGCGGCCGGCGAACTGGCCAAGGCCAAAAACCAGCTGACCGCCGCGTACATGTTTGGCCTGGAGTCGGTCGACGGGGTGGCGCGCGAGTTGGGCCTGGCCGAACTGGTTCAGGGCGACTGGCGGCGTTTTCTGGATGGACCTTCCCGGTATGCGGCCGTGACGGTGGGGGACGTCAAGCGCGTGGCGGCGCAATACCTCGACGATCGCAACCTGACGGTTGTGACGTTGAGTCCGAGACAAAAATGATCTTCGCTGATCGCGACATCTCCTTGCGTTGCCGGTGGTCACGGGAGCGCCTTGTGTGTTGCGCGTTTGTGGCCGGGGCGACCTTCGGCTGCGCCCACAAGCCCGCGGACACGGTCCCTGCAACCGCTCACCACGATGCGATCGCCGGTGCGGGTGGGCGATCCGTGGCCCCCGCGCCCGTGGTGCCCAGCCCGGAGGTTGTCTTCTGGAAGGGGCGCGCGGACTTGATTCAGGCCCCGGCGCCCCCGCCGCCCACCGCGCTGGCCTTGCCTCGCGTCGAGCGGTGGCGCCTGAAGAACGGTCTGGACATCGTGGCGGTGCCGCGCCCCGGATTGCCGATCGTCAGCTTCAGCGTGGCGATCAAAACCGGCGCCTACGACGAGCAGAACGGGCGCACCGAGGGCGTGGCGGATTTCGCCGCCGCTATGCTGCGCAAAGGGACCCAGAAGCGAAGCGCCGATCAGATAGCCGATGCGATCGACGGGGTCGGGGGAAGTTTGGGGGCCGACGCGGGGATGGAAAGTTCGGTGGCCAGTTGTTCGGTATTGGCCAAAGACGCCGCGCTTTGCCTGGACCTTCTGGCGGAACTGTTGTTGCGGCCGACGTTTCCCGAAGCCGAGATGCCCGAGGTTCGCGATCAGATGCTGGCCGCGCTTGCCGCCCGCGTCGACGATCCGCACCAACTGGCCGCCGAGCATTTCGACAACCTTCTGTTCGGCGACGAACATCCCGACGGGCGCGTGCTGGCGGACGAACACGTTCGGGTCATCACGCGAACCGCGCTGCTGAGCCACTGGAAGACCTTCTATCGACCGAACAATGCCCTGCTGGCGGTGGCGGGGGATTTCGACGTCGCCGCCATGAAGGGCGCGTTGGCGCGCGCGTTCGGGGGCTGGCGGTCGGCACCGGTTCCAGCGCGTCCCGTCTTCCGGATTCCCCCCGCCACCGGAACGCGCGTTGTCCTGGTCGACAAGCCCGATCTCACGCAGGCGACCTTGATGTTCGGGCATCGCGGCATCGCGCATGGCGATCCCGCCTGGTACGCGGTCACGCTGATGAACTACGTGCTTGGCGGCTCGGATTTTTCATCGCGCCTGATGACCGAGATCCGATCGAATCGCGGACTGACGTACGGCATAGGGTCGTCATTCGGCGCCACCCTGTATGAGGGCGCCTTTCGCGTTTCGGCGGCCACCCGAAACGAAACGGCCTGGCGGGCGCTGACCGTGGCCGTCGATGAAATGCACAAGATGAAGGCCGCCGGTCCCGCGCCCGACGAGATCGCCAAGGCCAAGGGCTTCTACGCCGGCAGTCTTCCGTTCGAACTGGAAAGCGCGGCCGGCATCGCGCGCCGGATCGTTGCCGCGGAACTGCACGGACTGGGGTTGGCCTATGTCCAGCAGCTGCCGGTTCGATTGGCCGCGGTCGATCAGATTGCGGCGCAAGGGGCGGCGCGCACCTGGCTGGATCCCGACAACCTGGCGATCGTGATCGTGGGGCGGGCCTCCGCGATCGAGCCCGATCTCCGGAAGGCCGGGGTCAGATGGGAAAAGGTCGACTACCGCGCCGCCATCACCGGTTCCGCGCGACGGGCCGCCTCGCCGGCGCCGTCGCCATCGCCGTCGCCGGAGGCGCTGCCTACACCGTAGGGCCATGCCCTCGGTCATATCGGTTTCGGTTATAGTCGAATTCAATGGCCGACTACCTCAAGGACTACCAGGAGGAGTTGCGCCGGTTGGGGGACGTGGTGTTCAAGCAAAGGCACCGTGCCCCGGTGTTGATCGTTGTCGGGAAGGCGGCGGAACTAGCGGACGAGGATGCCGCCTTCGACAAGACGATGGTGGCTTCGCGCCCCGTCAGTGACGCGAAGCAGGTTGCGGTGGTCAATCGCGTGTTTCCGGTGACGAAGGCACCGCACGCACCGCGCGGACCCGTGATGTTGGGGCGCTCCGGGAGTAACGATATTGCGATCCAGGAGTACTCGATTTCCAAGCGGCAGTGCTACTTCGATTTCGAGCCCGAGGGCGTCAAGATCACGGATTGTGGATCGACGAACGGGACCATCGTCGCGGGGGACAAGATCCCGCAAAAGGAGGCCGTCCTAATCAAGGACGGTGCCCAGATTTCGCTTGGGCGATTCGCTTTTGTGTTTCGGACCGCCGCGGGATTCCATGCCCACATCAAGAGTCTGATTAGTTGATCGATCCCAGTCTTCGTACCCCGGCCGGGCGGGTGACCTGTCTCGACTGGCCGGAACTGGTCACGCGTTTGGCCGCCGAGGCGCGATCCGAGCGTGGGCGCACGGCATGCGAGCGGCTGGCCGATCCAGCAGTGCTGGCGGGAGATCTGGAACAGGCGCGCGCGATGTTGGCCGAGGTGTCGGAGGTGGCGGCGGTGGTCGCGTCGGGTTTGGCGTTGCCTGGGTTGGCGTTCGCGGATGTCGAACCGCAGCTGGAGGCCGCCGAAAAGGAAATGGTCCTGGGGCCGGATGACCTGCGTCCAATCGCGACGTTGTGTGAAATCGTCGCCGACGCACGCCGGTTTTTCGTGGGCGATCCCGGCGCGACCGGTGCGCGGCGCGCGCCTACCCCGTTGCTGGGAGCGCGGGCGGCGCATCTGGAGTCGTGTGAACGCCTGGCGCGCACGATCCGCGCGACGTTCGATCCGTCGGGCGAGGTTCGGGACGACGTGTCGCCCGAACTGGGTCGGCTGCGTCGCGAACGTGAATCCATGGCCGGTCGCGTACGTGGCGAGATCGAACGGCTGATGCAGGAGGAGACCTTTGCCAGCGTCATGCAAGATCAGTTCTGGACGATTCGCCAAGATCGCTACGTGCTGCCGCTGAAGGCGTCGGCCAAATCGATGGGCCTGGGAATCGTTCACGACAGCTCGCGGACGGGTGAAACGGTGTTCGTCGAGCCGATGGCGGTTGTCGCGCTGAATAACCGCGTCAAGGTGTGCGATCTGGCGATCCAGTACGAAATTGGCCGTATCCTGGAGGCGTTATCGGCGGAGGTCGCCGCCGCCGCGCCCGCGCTGCGGGCCAACCTGGCGATACTGACCGGGCTGGACGTCATCGCGGCCAAGGCGCGCCTGGGAGTTGATTACGGCGGCAGCCCGGGTGCGCTGGTCGACGACGCGTTCATCGATCTGCGCCAGGCGCGCCATCCGCTGCTGGTGTTGCGGGCGGCGCGTGAACGGTTCGCGGTGGTTCCGAACGACATCACGCTGGGCGGTGATCCCGCGCGCGTCTTGGTCGTCAGCGGTCCCAACGCGGGGGGCAAGACGGTCATCCTGAAGACGCTGGGCCTGGGCGCGTTGATGGCGCGGGCGGGCATGTTGCTTCCGGCCGCTCCGGGCAGCCGGATGGGATTCTTCCACGAGGTGTTGCCCGACATCGGTGATCGGCAATCCGTCATGGGGGATCTGTCGACGTTTTCGGCGCATCTGGCGAACCTGGCCGAAATCCTGCGCGCGGCGGCCGGCACGGGCGGTGGACGACCGTTGCGGGCGCTGGTGCTGCTGGACGAGCTGATGGCCGGTACCAATCCCGAGCAAGGCGCGGCGTTGGCGCGCGCGACGCTGGAGGCCCTGGGGGATATCGGGGAACAGGTGTTGGTCGTTGCCACCACCCACGCGGACGCGTTAAAGGCGATGGCCGAAAGCGACCCACGATTTCGGAACGCGGGCATGGAATACGACGCGGACGGCCTGACCCCGACGTTCCGCGTGCGCGTCGGCGTCCCGGGCCGATCGTATGCGCTGGATATCGCCGCGCGCATGGGGTTGCCGGCCGGGGTGTTGGCGCGGGCGCGCGAGCTGGCGGGCGGTTCCACCGTGGCGCTGGAGCAGATCATTGCGACGCTGGAGGCGCGCGAGGCCGCGTTGGCGCGCGAGACCGATCGGTTGTCCGCCGCGCGCGTCGAGCTAGAGGCGACGACCGAGGACCAACGTGCCGCGCGCGACGCGTTGGATCGACGCGAACACGAGCTGGCCGTGCACTCGCGCGCGGCGATCGAGGCTGCCGTGCGCGAGGCGCGTGACGCGATTCGTGTGATCGTGCGACAGGCGCAGGAGGCCGGATCGGCGCGCGCTGCGGAGGCGGCCCGAACCGCGCTTGCCGAAACCGCCACGGCCGCCCTGCGCGATTTGCCTCGTGCCCCCAGTCCACCGGCACCGCAGGTCGCGACGTTGCGGGTTGGGGCGCGGGTACGGGTTCCGTCGCTGGGGGCGGATGGGGTCGTGGCGAAGGCGCCCGACGAACGCGGCCGGTTGAAGGTGAACGTCGGCAAGATCACCGTGGATGTTCATGTCTCGGAGTTGGCTGAAACCGGAGCACCGGCGGTCCAGGCGGCGGCGCCCACGGTTCGACGCGGCGATGTTCGACGCGCGAACGCCCGCGCGGCCGTGCTGTCCGGCGGCGGTGGCGCGCCGTCGACGGCGCAGGTCGAGGACAGTCTGGGATGGGCGGTGCCGTCGTCCGCCAATACGTTGGACCTCCGCGGTCAACGTGCCGACGAGGTTCGCGATGCCGTCGAGGCGTACCTAGATCGCGCGTCAATGGAGGATCGATCGCCGGTGTTTATCCTGCACGGTCACGGCACCGGGGCGCTGAAGAAGATCGTGCGCGAATACCTGGCCGCGTCCCCCTACGTTCGTCGCTGGGCGCCCGGTGGAAAAGGTCAGGGCGGCGACGGCGTGTCGATCGTGGATCTGTGACCAGCGACATGGGCGGTGCCATTCGCAACATTCTTCTGGTGCGGCACGGCGAAACCGAATGGAATCTTGTCGGTCGCTGGCAGGGGACAACGGATATCCCCCTGTCAGACAACGGGCGCGCCCAGGCCCGCGAACTGGGTGAACGCCTGCGTGGTCATGGCATCGCGCGTGTGTTTGCCAGCAACCTGTCGCGTGCCCGCGAAACGGCGGAGATCGTGACCGCGACACTGGATCTGAACGTACCGGTGGTCGTCGACGCGCGCCTGCGCGAACGTGGCTACGGTTGCTTCGAGGGGCTGACGCGGGACGAATGCGCCGCCCGTTTTCCCGACGCGTGGGAGAAGTACCAGATCGATCGGAGGGTTGTGCCGCCCGACGGCGAGTCACAGACCGCGATCATCACGCGTGTCATGGCGGTCATGCGCGAAATCGCGTCGGTCGCGGATCTGCCCGACGACGCTTCGGTGTTGGTGGTTTCACACGGGGGATCGATCCGATCGTTCGTTCACGCGGCCGTCGGAGTCCTGCTGGCCCCGTTGGGCAACGGTGCCTTGGTGCGGTTGACCTTCGAGGATGGTCGGTTTCGGTTGCTTGAAGGGAATCGGTAGGCGGGACGCACAACCGCGGCGTATCCGCTGGTCAGGGGTTTGCCTTGCCTTTGACCAGATCGAAGCTCCAGCTTCCCAGCAGATAAAGATACCTTTGCACGAAGCCCCCCCGGTCGATGGGCATGTCGATTTCGAAGGCCAGTTGCGCCTCGAACGCTCCCAGGTGGACGACAAGTCCGGACGTGAGATCCAGTTCGGAGGGGCGGACGGAGTTGGAAGCGGTTCGGTCCGTGAACATCGTGGCGTCCAGCATCAGCGACAGCAGATCGTCGAACAGCGACAGTTCGGTGTGTAGGGCGTAGCGCAGAAGTGCGCGTCCCGTATTGTCTGGTCGCGCGAAGTACGCCGAGTTGACGGCGAACCATCCCAGCGTCAACCAACCGTTGACGTCGGTTCGGGGGAACCGCTGGCGGAAAACGGGACTCGCTTCGGCGAACGAATAGAGATAGCGCGCGCGGGCGTCGACATAGGCCTGGCTGACGCCGTCGCGATCGACGGGGATCGCTTGTTCGTAGCGGGCGCCCAGCTCGATCGCGCCGGGGCCAACGGTCCATGTCGACGTCAGCCCACCAATCAAGTCCAGCTCGGACGGGGCCAGCTTCGCTGCGCCTCCCCGTAGGCGGTCGGTGAACATGTTGACGTCCAGCGGAATCGACAGTTTGCGGCCCACCAGGTCGACGTCCATGTGACCGGCGTACCGCATCAGCACGCGACCGCTGTTGTCGGGGCGGGCCGGGTAGGTCGGGTTGTACGGCGAAACCCCGAGGCTAACCGCTCCGGAAATCCCGAAGCCGCCGGTATCGGCACCCACCGCGCCACCGTGCGCGCTTCCTTGCTTGTCCAGCGCCACGGCGGTGGCGGGAAATTGAAACAACGTTGCGACGAAGGCCAGCGGCAGGCAGGCGCCCAGAGAACGAAAATGCATGCGTGGGTGGGACCCTACCCTTTTTGTGTGTGGCGGGGGGGGCGACCGCGACGCCACGCCCGGTGGCCCTTGTGTCGGAATCGATGAGCGATCGAAAACCAGTGTTCGATGGCGCGCCGACCGTCAGCGTCGGCTACAACGCGCACCTTGGCGCCTGGACGGCGATCTACGCGCAGCCGCTGTCGAACGACGTCGTGATCCGCACGGCACCCGCGCTGATGGGCGCGTGGTCACCGCCCAAGTTGTTGCTCACCGCCGCGAAGAAAACCGGCGGCGGCGCCTACGACGCCAACTGGCACCGTGAATACGATCAAGACGGCGGCAAGACAATCTACGTGACGTTCAGCCGTCCGACGGGCGTGGGTTGGTTCGGCGCGGAGTTCGCGTTGGTGCGCGTGGGATTGCCGTAACGATCGTCCGCGATCAGGGCCGCGGCCGTGGCAGGGCACCCGTCGCCCAGGCGAGGGCGATCGCATCTTCCAACCATGCCAAGCGTTCGGCGGGCGTTGCATCCAACCCCAACGTCAGCTTGCGTTTGCGCGCGGATTCCCACGTGTCGGCCTGCCATTCCGCTTGTGACGCGGAACTTTCGGGTGGCGGGGGCAGGGTCGCCTTCATGTGCTCGACTTCCTTTTCGCGATCGCTGTCAAGGCTTCAATATCTTGCAGGTCCGACGGTCGATTGGCCAGGCGCTTGAGCGCGATCAAATCGGCGATCGACGCGATGCGGGCACTTGTGGTTCCGAGCGCAACCAATTCGCTACGCGCCCACAGCTCGGCGAACGGGATCGGATGTTCGACAAACAGATCAACTTCACGCATCGGGGTGGCGGGGTCCCACAGCGAGAAGACACGCATTCCCTTGTCCTGGATCCAGGCCCTTCGCTGGGATTCGTCGGCGAAAGCCTCGGCCCGGACGGGCGGACGTGGTCGCAGACCAATGGACGCCAGTGCGGAGATCGTCTTCAAGGCCTCGGCCGAATCCAAATCGACCACCAGATCAATGTCGGCGGTCAGTCGGGCAAACCCGTGAAGAACGGTCGCGACGCCCCCCACCACGACGTAACGCGCGCTCGCCTGGTTGAGGGCCGATAGAACCGGTTCGAACAGGCTCACGGAATGAGTATAGAGCGGCGGTCACTCGGGCGCGTGACTTGCGGGCCGAACCAGGTCCCTCCCTGGGGGCAGCTCTTGGATCTCACCGGGCCGAACGCTCAGGCGAACCCGGATCCCGTCCAGATCGAGCGTTCCGTGAAACGAACCCTGGACGCTGCCGGCGCTCGTATCGAAGACCATCGTACCCGCGACGTGAAGAGTTTGGAATGTGCCCCTCTCGCCGCTCCGATCGAAATGGGCGTAGACCGCGCAAGACGCAGTACCATCGCCCACGATGGCTGATGCCTTGACGTGGAAGCAGATCGTTGAAAAAGCGCAACAAGTGAGGTCACTTTCCGACTACGACGCCGCGGTTTTTGCGTTGCGACAGGAGTGGGGAGCGGGCGCGCGCGTTTGGTTTCGTGGCCATCGAGACGCCGAATGGAACCTCCATCCGCTCGGTCTCCGCAAGCGCGTCCCCCCTAAGAGCGAGCACGACCTCTTTGTCGAATTCAAGAGACGTGCGCGCGGCCTAATAGATCATCTGCCCACGACGGAATGGGCATGGCTGTACCTTGCCCAGCACCACGGTTTGCCAACACGCCTCCTTGATTGGACCGAGAGTGCGCATGTCGGCCTTTTCTTCGCGTTGCACGGCAAGCTGGGCAGTACTCCAACGGATTGCGACGCGTGCGTTTGGATCCTCAATCTTCCCAGATCTCGACGGCCTTTGCGCCGAACTAGGGCGTAGGCGGGCAGGGACCAGTCCCTTGAGCGGCGGCCCGTAGTCGATTCGAAGGGGGTGGGTCCGGGCGTGGATTCGATATCGCCGCCACGGTGTGGCCACCGATACGACGCACGGTCAACAGCCGGGCGCCAGCCCCACGCACCCCTCTTCATTCGCAACACCAGGCTTGAACCAAATTGCAGCCCGGGCCCCCACGCTTGCCACGACGATTTGCTTCCGCCAACGACGCACCCCGGCCGCCCGGCATGACGCGCGGACGAGTAGACGCTAGAGTCCTGGAACCAGAGATGTCGTTCCTCGGTCTCGACACCCATCCCAAGGCGGCGGCCGTGCAGGTCGACCTTCTTCGTCGTTCCTCCGTTGAACGCCGTGGTGCCTTGGCGCGCTCGCTGAGCTCAACGGTGATCGAGCTGTCACGTCAGGCGCTTCGCGACAGCATGAAACCTGCGTCCGAGGCCCAAATGATGGATCGTTGGGTTGTGCTCAACTACGGCGAAGATCTGGCCGGACGTATCCGACGCTACGTCAGGCTGCGGACACCGTAGCTGTGCCCAGTGACATCATTGCCGCAGTCGAGCCAGTTGTGGCGGCGTTCGAGGTGTTGGGCGTGTCCTACCGGATCGGGGGATCGGTCGCCAGTTCGGCCCTCGGCGTACCGCGATCGACCCTCGACGTCGATCTGGTTTGCGATCTCCGACTTCCCCAGGTCAGCCACCTGGTTGCCGCCTTGGAGGACGCGTATTACGCGGACGCCGACATGATGAGGGAAGCGATCCAGGGGGAATCGTCCTTCAACCTCGTGCATCTGGCGACGATGCTGAAGGTGGATGTTTTCGTGCGCAAGTCGACCCCGTGGGACATCGAGGCCTTCTCTCGGAAGGTTCGGAGATCGCTCGATACCACTGGGACCAGCCCCGAGTTCGACTTGACCACCGCCGAGGACATCGTTCTGCACAAGCTCGCTTGGTACCGGTTGGGTGGCGGTGTTTCCGATCGCCAGTGGCGGGACGCAGTTGGGGTAATCGCCGTGCAGGCAGCGTCGCTGGATCGACCATACCTGGTGCGCTGGGCGTCCTCTCTGGGACTGTCCGACCTTCTGGACCGCGCCTTCGCGGAAGCCGGCGTGTCGTAGCAAAGTGATACGCAGCATCCACCGGGTGGCGGCGCTGCTGGCACCTTGGTGAAAGGTGAACAGATCCGTTGAATGTTGCACCCCCGGCCCGGGGAACCTGCGGGCGTTCGACGGTCGTGTACCTGGCGCGGTGTTTGCTGTTGGTCGGTGCATCACTTTCCGCAAGGAGCCACCATGCACATGCGACACATCGACTCTTGGACCCTGATCGTATTCGGCGCGCTGGGCGCGCTTGGCGGATGTGGCGGCAGCGACGCGATCCCCATCGAGGATCTCCCGGCGTCGCTGGAGCAGGCCCTCTGCAGGCGCGCGGTCGCCTGCGCCGGCGCCGCCGATCAGGCCTCTTGCGAGGCAACCAACTTCCTGGCGGAAAACGCTGGGGTGTTGACCATCGTGCAGTCCGTGAAGCGCGGCGGCGTGACGTACGACGGTGCCAAGGCTAGCGCCTGTCTGCGCGAACTGGAGGCGGATTGCGCGGATCTTCCAACCGATTCGTCCACCTGTGATGCGGTATTCACCGGTACCGTCGCCGCGGGCGGCGCGTGTGTTACCAGCGTCGAATGTCTTGACGACGGTCGGTGCGTTCCGCCGGGCACCTGCACCGACGCTTGCTGTGTCGGGACCTGTCGGGGGAAGCCGATCCCCCTCCCTGTAGGAGCCAGCTGCACGACGGCGGATGCCACGTGCGTCGACGGTGCCTTCTGCGCAAACGGCGGAACGTGTCTCCCCGAACTTCCGGTGGGTTCTGCCTGCACCGGCACCGGTTGCGCGTCGCCGGCCGTGTGCCTGCGCAATCCGGATGACGGCAGCGAAATCTGCACCGTCATTTCGACGGTGGTGGGCGCCCCCTGTCTGCCGGGCGCGAACTTCGGTTGTGGGCGGTCAGACGAACATTGCAACGCGACCACCCGGACGTGCACAAAGCGCGCGCAGCCAGGCGCCCCGTGCCAGGAGGACGCCGATTGTGTCGGCTACGCCAGCTGCGTGGCGGGGATCTGTAAGACCAGACCGACGCTGGGCCAGCCCTGCGATGGCTCGACCGGGATCTACTGTCAGGGTGGTCTCATCTGCCCGGCCGGTGTGTGCGCGGCTCCCGTCACTGCAACCGCCTGCGTGATCACGGATTGAGAGCGGCTACACCTTCACCCGTTTCCAGTTGCCGCGACGGAACAGCACCACGCTGACCAGCGCCACGGTCGAAAACGCCACCAGCACCGCGATGAACACCCCGGTCGGACCGAAGCCAAGCGGTTTTGCCAGCACCCAGGCCAGCGGAATTTCCCACAGCCAGTAGCAGGCAAGGTTGATCAGCGTCGGCGTTTTGGTGTCGCCGGCACCGTTGAAGGACTGCGTCAGCACCATGCCGTACGCGTAGAAAAGAAAACCCGCGCTGATGATGCGCAGCGCCGAGGTTCCGTATGCCACCACCGCAGGGTCCGGGGAAAACGCCCGGACGATCGGTTCGCCGAACACCACGAACAGCGCACCCGCGCCGCCCAGGAACAGCAGGTTGTAGAACGATGCGCGCCAGACCGCTTGCTCGGCACGGTCGGGGTGGCCGGCGCCCAGGTTCTGCCCGACCAGCGTGGCGGCGGCGTTCGCCATGCCCCACGACGGCAACAACGCGAACAGCACGACACGGATGGCGATGCCGTACCCAGCGACCGCGGCGCTGCCGAAACCGGCGACGATGCGCATCAGGCCCACCCAGCTGCTGGTGGCGATGAGGATCTGGAAGATGCCGGTGCCCGAAAGACCAACAATGGTCGCCAGGATTC
>JANOJB010000041.1:0-16032 GCA_031407985.1 Pseudomonadota bacterium
TTGCTGCCGAGTGGGGGATCATTCCTCATTCGCCTCAGGTGAAGTGGCTGAGGGTGCCCGAACCAGAGTTCGATTTCCTCGACTTCGAGGAGGCGGACCGTCTGGTGAAGGGAGCTTCGGGGGAGTGGGCGACCATGATCACCGTCGGGTTGACGACGGGGATGCGTCAGGGAGAGCTGCTGGCCGTGCGGTGGGAAGATGTCGATCTAGTTGCTGGACGGCTGGCGGTGCGCAGGGCGGTGGCGAGGGGAATCATCGGAACGCCGAAGAGCGGCAAGCCGCGGGAGATCCCGCTCAACGAGAAGGTGACGCGAGCCCTCAGGGCTCATCGCCATCTTCGCGGGGAGTTGGTCTTCTGCGACGGCGCTGGGGAGATGCTCCCGAAGGGCTCATGCAAATGGCCCATCTGGAGCGCCTGCCGAAGGGCCGGCCTACGGCGCATCGGCTGGCACGTCTTGCGGCACACCTTCGCTTCACATCTCGTGATGCGCGGGGCTGCTCTCAAGGCGGTCCAGGAACTCCTCGGCCATTCCACGATCGAGATGACGATGCGCTACACGCACCTGAGTCCCGACGTGAGGAGGGACGCCGTTCGTCTGCTGGATGTCGTCGATCCGTCTGACAACAGGCTGACAACAGAGCAGGGTCAGTAGTTGAAGTACTTAAAATAGTTAAGAAAAATGGTGGAGGCGCCGGGAGTCGAACCCGGGTCCGGAAGTGCTCCGCTCATGTCACTACGTGCGTGTCCGGCAATTTGGTTTTCGTTGCTGGGTTAGCTCACCGGCGGGGCATCCAGCACTTAGCCTTCCCTGTTTCTTACCGTCGCGCCGGAAGACTCTGCGCGACGGCCAGCCCGAGAGTTAACCGCTAGCTGGGGCCACGGGCGCCTCCCCAGGTCGCGGTCCGGTCCGTTTTTTAGGCGGCCAGAGCAAACGAGTTATCGTTCGCAGTTGTTTTTTTGCCCGTTTTTACGAGGCCTCGGGCGCCTCGGCACGCGACACGAACTTTGCTAACCCCCGTCGAAACCGTTTCGCCCCCGCTGATTGCCTGAAACCGTCGACTACTCCTTTGGCCGCAGTATATCGCACACCGGTGGAACCACCGCCCACCCTCGACTGATCCACGCGTCGGCGGCGAAACGCCTGCTACCGACCGCGAAACCCCGACGTGTCTATACCCTTACGTTTTGACGCTGACCCGACGATGCACGAATCCAAGCGATGTCCATGTCCGACCCCGCATTCGACCTGGTGATCCGGGGCGGCACCATCGTCACGGAGAACGACCGATTCCAGGCCGACATCGGCGTGCGCGGGTCGGTGATCACTCGAATCGACGCCAGCGGTACGACACCCGAGGCCCGGGCCGGCGGCGGCGCGATGACCGGACGACGTGAAATCGACGTGTACGAACGGCTGATCCTGCCCGGAGGCGTCGATCCCCACGTCCATCTGACCTGTTCCGATGTCACCGGCGACGAGCCCAACTGGGTGGACGACTTCGAAAGTGGTTCCGCCGCCGCGTTGGCCGGGGGCATCACGACCATCGGCAACATGTCGTTCGTTCTTCCGTCGGAAACCATCACCGAGCGCATAAACCGTGAATCCGAGCAGGCCCAGCGCCAGGCGATCGCGGACGTGTTTCTGCACCCGGCCGTGTTGTCGCCTAATCCGTCCACCGCCGCCGAACTGGGCGTCCTGGCCGCGCGCGGAATCACCAGCCTCAAGTTTTTCATGTGTACGCCATCCTTCGACAGCTTCGGCGGTCAGTTCGCGCTGGCGATGCGCGCCGCGGGCCAGGCCGGATCCATCACGCTGATCCATTGCGAGGATCTGGCAACCATCGAATGCTGCACGGCACTGCTGGGAGCCGCGTCCAAACAATCGCTGGCTCATTTTCCCGACAGCCGCCCGGTCGAGTCGGAATTGGTCGCCACCCATCGGGCGATCGCGATGTGTGAAGCAACCGGAGCGCCCACGTACATCGTTCACCTATCGTCTGCGCGCGCGCTGGCCGCCTGCACCGCCGCCCGGGCGCGCGGCTTGCCGATCTTCGTCGAGACGCGCCCCCTCTATTTGCATCTGACGCGTGAACGTTACGCGGGCGCGGATGGGCCTCTGTTCGTCGCGATGCCTCCGCTGCGCCAGTCCCAGGATCAGGATGCCCTTTGGGCGGGACTTGCGGACGGTTCCATCGACACCATCGCCAGCGACCATGCTCCGTGGTCACGGGCGGCGAAAATGGATCCCACCCTGGATATCGTCCGGCTACGCCCGGGCGTGGCCGATCTGGAAACCATGCTGCCGATGTTGTTCACCGAGGGCGTGCTGCGTGGCCGCCTGACCGCAGAACGATTCGTCGCGGTAACCGCCACGAATGCGGCCCGGCTGTTCGGCCTTTACCCGCGCAAGGGAACGATCGCGGTCGGCTCGGATGCCGATCTGGTCATCTGGGAGACGCGGGCACCGCGAATCGTCCGCGGTGCCGAGATGTATTCGCGGGCGGGCCACTCCGTCTATGAAGGGCGCGAACTGGCCGCCTGGCCACACACAACGATCCGACGCGGAGAGGTCGTTCTGGAAAATGGCCGCCTAATCGGCAAGGCAGGCTCGGGTCAGGTTCTGAAACGCGGGAAGACCGAACCTCCGCGCGTGCCAGGCCACGATCGTCCGGGCCCGTCCGTCAGCGTCACGACGAACGCTGCCGCGTAATAGGTCTTTCCTGGGTAGCCCGAGGGCGGTAAGAGGGGCGCGTGCTCCGGGCTGGTTCTGGTTCCGCGGTCGATGTTGATGGTGCCAAGGCCGCGACCCTGGCGGCCCAAGGCGCGCTCACCGCCGCGACCCTGACGACCGCCAGCCTGGCCATTGTTTTCGCGGGCGCTCGCCATGACGACGACGAGTTCCGTGGTGTTCTTGAAGCTGTCGCGCGAATCACGGGCGCACGATCGTTGCTGGGTTGTTCAACGACCGGAATCTTGACCGCCACCCGCGAGGTGGAGAATGCGAACGCCGTCGCCGTGCTGGTCGTCGAATCGAACGAAGCGCTCCCGGTGCCCTTGGTGGAATCCGGACTTCAGAATGATCCGCGCGGTGCCGGCGTGCGCCTCGGGCGGGCGGCGGTCGCCGCACTGAGCGGCGTGGTCTCGGGCGCGATACTCATGGTGCTGGTCGATCCGCACGACCTGGATGCAACCGCGTTTCTGGCAGGCCTTGCAGAAGGCGCCCCGGGCCTAAACATCGTGGGCGCGGGCGCGTCCGGCGGCGACATCGGCGCGCGCGTTTTCGCCGGATCCGTTGCGTTCGCGGGCGCCGCCGTTGGGCTTCCGCTTCCCGCGACAGTGCTGCCCACCACGGGCACCACCCACGGATGCCAAGGTGTCTCGGAGCCATTGCCGATCACCGCGGTGGAGGGCAACGTGATTCTGGAGATCGATGGCCGCTCGCCGGTCGACGTCCTGAAGGAGATTCTCGATCGCCCGGGCAACCGGCCGCTGGGACGTTTGTCCGTGCCGCTTCTGGCCGGCATCGGTGAACGCGCCCACGACGGCCGGTCCGACTACGTGGTCCGACCGTTCTTGGTGCCCGAGGACGATCCCCGCAGTCTGGCGGTGCCCGAGCAGGTGCGGACCGGCCAGACGATCCGCTTCACGTTGCGAGACGCAATCAGCGCGCGCGAAGACATGAAGGCCATGCTGGACGAGCAGGTATCGGAACGTGGAGATCACCCTGCTGCGTTCGGGCTATATTTCAACTGCGCGGGTCGCGGCAGCGCTCTGTACGGCAAAAGTGGCCTCGACCCCGAGCTGATTCACCGACGCTTCAGCGATCTGGCACTGGTGGGGATCGAAAGCAGCTTCGAAATCGCCCCCACCTGCGGTCGCGCCCAGGTCCATATGCTGACGGGCGTCCTGCTATTGGCCGGCTGACCGCGAACGCCCCAGGCCAGCGAATCGAACCCGACGCGCTGAACTGGTCGCGGATCGGTCCCAGGACCGACCAAGTCCCGCCCTCGCGCCTACAGCTTTTCGTCGACGTAGAAAATCGTGATCGCCAGACAGTGAAAGGCTTCGTCCGACGATTGGGTCACGATGGTATCGACAATCTGGCAGTGAGGATGCTCGCGCACCCAGACCGTGAGCTTGTCGCCCAGGTTCTCGCGTTCCTGAGCCATGGTGGCCGAGAACACCTTCACGCCATTAAAACGAGCCGTCGTGTGATTCTGATGCTGTACCATCGCGCGCATCTATAGCAACGATTCCAGGATTACCGCAATCCCCTGTCCACCCCCTATGCAGGCCGCTCCCGACCCCAGGCGCACCCCGCGCCGCGCCATTTCGTAAAGCAGGTGCCCCACAATCCGGGCGCCGGATGCCGCAAGCGGATGCCCAAGCGCGATGGCGCCGCCGTCAACGTTGGTCCGATCGGCGGGCAGGCCAAGTTCGCTCATCACGGCCAGAACCTGGGGCGCGAAGGCCTCGTTGATCTCGAACAAATCGATCTGCCCGATTTCCAGGTGCGTGCGCGCAAGCGCCCGACGAATCGCCGGCACGGGACCCATTCCCATCAGCCTTGGATCGACGCCAGCGATGCCCCAGCCGACCAAACGTCCGAGGGGCCGCAGCCCTTTTGATTCCGCGACGTCGCGCGCCACCACCACCAGTGCCGCGGCACCATCGGAAATCCCGGACGCCGTCCCAGCCGTCACCGTGCCCCCGGGACGAAACACAGGCGCCAGCTTGGCCAGTGCTTCAGGGGTCGTTTGGGGCCGTGGGTGTTCGTCCCGCGCGAAAACCGCGGTGCCCTTGCGGGATTTGACCTCGAAGGGAACTATTTCGTCGGCAAAACGCCCGTCGCGATCGGCAGCGGCCCAACGTTGTTGTGATGACAAAGCGTAAGCATCGGCGGCCGCCCGGGTGATCCCATGACGCTCGGCCACGTTCTCGGCGGTTTCGCCCATCGAACAGCTGGCGTAGGTGTCCGTCAGTGTCGTCCACAACAAGTCCTCCAGCGGAGGCGCCTTGCCGAACGCCAGTCCCCATCGCGCGCCACGAACCACGTGTGGCGCCAGGCTCATGGATTCGGTCCCACCGACCAGACACACGTCGGCCTCGCCGGTCCGGATCTCCTGCGCCGCGCTGATCAGTGCCTGAAATCCCGAGCCACACAGACGGTTCACGGTCAACGCCGGGACTTCGATCGGCAGGCCCGCGCGCAGGCCGATGTGCCGGGCCGCGTACACATCCTCGGGCGTGGTCTGGGCGACGCAGCCGAAGATCACCTGATCGAAGTCCTTGGGGGCAAGCCCCGACTGCGCGATCGCGGCCGACGCCGCCACCGTGCCCAGGTCCGTCGCCTTCACGTCTTTTAGGGCCCCGCCGAAAGCACCAAACGCAGTCCGCTTCGCGGCGACGATCCAGATCTCTCGCCCGCCGGTAGCCGCTCCCACCGCCATTGCGCGTTGGTCCGGCTAGGACTTCGATCCGCGCTCGGGCAGCGCGGCCTGTGCGTTCTCGGGCATGGGACCCAGGCCCATCTTGGCCTTCAACTCGGCCAACGCCAGATCGCCGCCCCCCCCCGGAGCCGCCTCCAGCGCCTTGAACTTCTGTTGCAACGTATCACCGGCCAACTCGCCACCCAACTCGGTCGACGCTTCGGCTTCCGCTTCTATCTGATCGACCTTCTCGCTCATGCGATCGAAGGTGTCGAACGCGTTTGTATCGGACAGCCCACGCATGGTGTCCTGAATCGCTTTTTGGGCCTCGGCGCGTTTTTGCCGCGCGATCAGGATGTTCTTCTTACGCTTGGCCTCCTCGATCTTGTCGTTCAGGGATCGAAGCTGCTCTTTCAACTTCTCGACGGCGTCCTTCTGCAACTGCCACTGCCGGCCCAACTCGCCCTGCATCTTGTCGTGCTGCTGCTTGCGGCTAAGCGCCTCCATCGCCAGCGGGTCATCTCCCGACCGCACCGCCAGCATCGCCTTGCGTTCCCATTCCTTCGACAGATCGATCTGTTCGTCCCACTGCTTCTTCAACCGCTTCTCGTCGGCGATGGAGACGGCGACCTGCTTTTTCGCCTCGACAAGCTGGTTCTGCATGTCGAGGACGATCTGATTCAGCATCTTCTGGGGGTCTTCCGCCTTCGAAATCAGATCGTTCAGATTCGATTTGACCAGCGTACCCAGCTTCGAAAAGATTCCCATGGTGGTCCTCGGGTGCGTGATTTCCGACTACGTTTGTGCCTGGGCCCCAGCGGCACCTTGGGCGCCCCAGTGAGCCAGGATCGGATACTGCTTGGTGATCGCCATCGATATGTCATCGATAACCGCCTGGAATTCGTTCAGGTCCAGGTTCTCCAATTCCAGGGCATGCGCGATGACGACCGCGTCACCCTCCAAACCGAACGCGCCGTGAACCATTTCGCTGGTGTTCAGCGCCAGCAGGGTCCGGAACAGCGCCTCGCGGTTGACGCGGGGTAGATCCATCACCTTGACGCGAAAAACGACGACCGGGCCAGCCAGAGACACCACGAAGTTGTCACAGGCCCCGACCTTCAAGACCCAAAAGCCAGGTTTGACCTGCTCGTTGGGCACGCCAATCTTCATGAGGTAGGACTCGATGTCCTCTGCCGTCTTCATGTCGGCAAGCCTAGTTCATCGACCGGGGACCGACAACGCTGGGCTGGACGAGCGTAGAAAAAACCTGGGCAAGGTTCCGGTCCGGCTGCAAACAGGTTCGAGATACGGTTCCAGGCGGTTCGTGACCGGGACACGACACGAGGAGGCGCCCGTCCGGGTAACGTGGGTATCTTCCGAAGAGGCCGAAACGGAGAAACCGGCGAAAAACCGGAAATGACCGGGCGTGGGGACTGTCACGCGGCGGACATCTTGTTGAATCGCGCGGTTCGATGTGGTACCCCAAAACGGCAGTATGACCCCTGATCCGACGCGGCTGCCGCGACACGTCGCCATCATCATGGATGGGAACGGCCGCTGGGCCCAACGGCGGGGCTTGCCGCGAATCGAAGGGCACCGACGGGGTGCCAAGTCGGTGAAGGATGTCGTCCGCAGCGCGCGGGAGGTCGGCCTGGGCGCCCTTACCCTCTATGCGTTTTCCTCGCAGAACTGGGATCGCCCGCCCGACGAGGTCGCCACGCTGATGCAGCTTCTGCGTGACTACGTGATCGACGAACGCACCGAAATCATGGACAACGGCATCCGCCTGGTCGCGATTGGCGACGTGGATCGCTTGCCCGACTTCGTGCGGCAGCCACTGGAAGCCCTCATGGACGATTCGGCGGGCAACCGCGGCATGACGCTGTGTTTGGCTCTGTCCTACGGTGGTCGCGAGTCGATCGTGTCGGCCGCGCGGGCGCTGTGCGAATTGGTCGCGCGGGGGGCGATTCGGCCTCAGGATTTAACCGAGGACCGTTTTTCAGCCTCGCTTCAGACCGGGGGTCTGCCCCAGTTGGATCTGTTGATTCGAACCTCTGGTGAGGAGCGTTTGTCGAACTTCCTGCTCTGGGAAGCGGCCTACGCCGAACTGTATTTCACCGACACCTACTGGCCGGACTTTGGCCGCGAGCAGCTGATTGATGCGCTGGAATCCTACGACCGGCGCGAACGGCGGTTTGGCCTGACCCGCGAGCAGATCCGAAGCGCCGGCTAGCCGGGATGTCGAACCTTGTCAGTCGGGTCCTGACCGCGGTCGTCGCGATACCGCCGCTGGTGGCCCTGATCCTGTGGGACCAGCGCCTGCCCTTCGGCGCACTGGTGGTGCTTTGTTCCGCGGTCGGAATGATGGAATTCACGGCCATGTTGCTGCCTGGCATGGCCCGGGCCGAGCGGGCGATCATCGTTGCCGTCGGGGCTGCGTTGACGATGGCGCTTGCCCTCCGCCCGGAGATGGCGGTCATCTGGATCCTGGCGGCGCTGATCGTGGGCGCGACAATCGTGCTGCTTCGGCCCGGTGAAATTCCGGGCTCCGGCGCCCGCCTGGGCATTGTGGTGCTGGGAATGTTGTACGTGGGTGCCTTGACAGCGGCGCTCGCGCTTTTGCATCGCCAACTTGCCGATGGACCGCTGTGGGTCCTGGTCGTGTTGGCCGCAACGTTCTCGAACGACACCGGCGCTTATTTTGCCGGTCGGGCACTGGGTCGGCACAAGCTGTACCCAGCCATTTCGCCCGCCAAGACCGTCGAGGGAGCGGTCGGAGGACTTGTATCGTGCGTTTGCCTGCTGTTCCTGGCGCGCGCCACGTTTTTCCCTGCCCTGAGCGTGGCGGACTGTCTTCTGGTTGCGATCCCGGCGTCGGTGCTGGGCCCCATCGGCGATCTTGTCGAATCTATGCTCAAACGATCAGCCGGCGTGAAGGACTCAGGCCACCTGATTCCCGGACACGGCGGCATCCTGGACCGCCTGGACGCCCTCCTGTTCGTCGGCGCCTGGGTCTACGCATACGCCACCCACCTCAGAGGCTAGGGCCAACCGGAATGACGAAACCCCCGCGGCCATCAAGGCCCGCAGGGGTCGCCAAACTAGGCTAGCTTAAGAAGAATCTATCAATGAGCGAACAAGGGCGGTCTTAGGAGTAGCGCCCTTGCCGCGGCTTCTAAAAACCACACCGACTGGCGCTTACCAGTCGATGTGATGGGAGGAGGGAGCAAGGAGATGAGGCCGGTTAAAAGTAAAAACTCACCTCTCTGCTTCCGATGCCTGACAAAGCAAGCATCGTGCCGATGCTATTGCACACCCAAAAACTCTTTGAATTGCCCATCTTTCCGTGCTAAACGGTTTCCTCGCTTTGTTGTGTTCCCACCGATGAACCCTGACATTTCCGTCAGCCCGCGCTTAAGCGGCATGTAATTTCTGATAGCTTGCCGAATGCCGAGTCTCCTGGTTATCAACGCCGACGGTCCCGAAACGCGGGTGGCTCTCGTGGAGGATGGGTTCCTTGGCGAGCTGTACATCGAGCGCAAGCGCGAGCGCGGCATCGCGGGAAACATTTACAAGGGACGCGTTGAGCGTGTTTTGCCCGGCATGCAGGCCGCCTTCGTCAACATCGGCCTCGAGAAGTCGGCTTATCTGCACGTGTCCGATGTGCGCGGGACGCCGGACGACCTGAAACGGCTGCTGTCCGGTGATCAGACCAAGTCCGCCGAGGACGAAGACGAGGAAGAAGCCGACCGCGGCCGGGCGGGAGGCGGAGCGCGCATCGAGGACCTGCTCAAGGAAGGGCAGGAAATCGTACTTCAAGTCACGAAAGAACCCATCAGTACCAAGGGCGCGCGCGCCACTCGATATGTGTCGCTGCCGGGACGTCATCTGGTGTTCATGCCGACGGTGGATCACGTGGGTATATCCAGGCGAATCTCGTCTGACCGCGAGCGTCGCCGGCTGCGTGACATCGTGGAATCCATGCGTCCGCCGGGATCGGGTTTCGTCGTCCGGACGGTGGCGGAGGGCATCGCCGAAAAAGAGCTGAAATCGGATATGGAGTTCCTGATCAAGCTCTGGAACGAGGTCGTGAAGCGTACCGAGTCGAGCCGGTGCCCGGCGCTGATCTACAACGACCTGGATCTGCTGCTGCGCACGGTGCGGGATCTGTTCACGCCGGATGTCGCGAAGTTGATTATCGACTCACGAGGCGAATACGAACGGGTGAAGAAATTCATCGCCGCCTTCATGCCGGACTTCGCAGGGAACATCGAGCTTTACGACGGCGCCGACCCGATCTTCGACGGTTACGGGATCGAGATCGAGATCGACCGCGCGTTGGAGCGCAAGGTCTGGCTGAAATCCGGCGGCTATCTGATCGTGGACGAGATGGAAGCGCTGACGGCAATCGACGTCAACACCGGTCGCTTCGTGGGCAAATCCAGCCTGGAAGACACGATCACCAAGACCAACCTGGAAGCCTGCCGCGAGGTGGCCGAACAGCTGCGGATCCGATCTATTGGCGGCATGATCGTCGTCGACTTCATCGACATGGATCGGCCGCACAACCGGGAAAAGGTCACGCGGGCCTTCAACGACCATCTGCGGCGAGATCGTTCGAAGGCGGCCGTCACCCGCATCTCGGAGCTTGGGCTGATCGAGATGACGCGCAAGAGGACGCGCGAATCGCTGCTGCACAGTCTGACCGAACCTTGCACGTCCTGCGAGGGCAAGGGCTACACGAAATCGCGCAGCACGGTCGCGTACGAACTGCTGCGCGAACTGCGCAGACAAGGTGATCTGATCGAAGCCGACACGATCATCATTGAGGTGCACCCCGACGTTGCACAGGTGTTGGCAACGACCGACCACGGATTCCTGGAGGACCTGGAGAAACGACTGCAGAAGCGCCTGGTGGTCAAAGCGCGCGGTTCGTTCCACATGGAGGACTTCGAGATTCATTCGCCGGGCGAAAAGGCGATCGAGAAATCCGAGGTCGCCGGGGGTCGGGATAAAGAACGAGACGAGCCGAAACGCAGGCGGCGGCGCAAACGCGCGCTTGGATCGCCGGCGGATGTCGAGGCGATGTTGGCCGAGGAGGAGTCATCGGCGGTCAACGCAGAGTTCATGACGGACGATGCTTCTGCCGGGACAGCGGAGATAGAGGCCCCATCAAAAGCCGAGATGCCATCGAAGGCCGGGACCGCGTCGATGGGGACGGGTAGCGTGTTGCTGGGCAACGGCGCTTCAGGGACCAACGGGGATACTCATGTCCCCCCGTTAGCGACGGAGCTCGTCACGCCCATGGCCCCGGGTCTGGCCGCGGCCGAAGTTGGCTCGATCGCCGCACCGGTTTCCCCGACGGATTCCGAAAAGAGTTAGAAGATAGCTGACGGTGCTTCGAATCAGGTTCGTCTGCCTGGGTAACATCTGTCGGTCACCCACCGCGGAAGCCGTGATGCGCCACCTGGTCCGCGAGGCTGGCCTTGACGACCGCATCCAGATCGACAGTGCGGGAACCGGAGAATGGCACGTCGGAGAACCGCGAGACCGCCGCAGCAGCGAGGTCGGACAGCGACGAGGGATTCCGCTGGGGGGCCGCGCGCGGCAGTTCGTCGCGTCTGATTTCGCGCGGTTCGACTACGTGCTGGCGATGGATACCCAGAATCTGACCACGCTGTGGGACCTGGCACCCGACGACGCCTCGCGAGCGAAGGTCCGCCTGCTGCGTTCGTATGATCCGAACAGTCCCGCGGACGCCGACGTGCCGGATCCCTACTACGGAGGTGCGCGGGGATTCGATCACGTGTTCGACATCTGCGAGGCCGCGTGCCAGGGATTGCTGGCGCATCTCCGCCGCGCCCATGCCATCTGATGACACCTGGCGACATCCTCATCCGCACCGCCGTCTGAGAGGACTTGGGGCATGGACGGAAACCTGAAGGACGCTATCGGCACCGCGCTCGGCACGACGGTTTCAACAGTGCGCCCCCTGTCCGGTGGGGACATCAATCAGGCGTACGCGGTCACCGTAGAGGACGGGCGGGAGGTCTTCGTCAAAACAAATCACCGTGCGCCACCCGGCATGTTTGCCGCCGAAGGGCGAGGGCTGACCTGGTTGGACCAGGCGAAGGTGGTCCGCATCCCCGCGGTGATCGCGACCAGCGACCAGTTCCTGATCCTGGAGCTGATCCGCCCGAGACAAAGAGCGCCGTCATTCGACCAAGATCTGGGCCGAGCACTGGCAGCGCTTCACCGCGCGGCGGCCCCGACGTTCGGCCTCGATCACGACAACTTCATTGGGCGCTTGGCGCAATCGAATCATCCCCAGCCGCGCTGGAGCGATTTCTATCGTCAGGAGCGACTGCTTCCGCAACTGCGGCGCGCGACCGACGGGGGCATGGTTCCGCAGGCGTTGCAACGCGCGCTGGACCGCGTGCTTTCCGATCTGGATGATCTGGTCGGTCCGGACGAGCCGCCAGCTAGACTTCACGGCGATCTGTGGGGTGGAAACCTGATGTGCGACGATCGGGGCGCGCCGTGCCTTATCGATCCGGCGGTCTACGGAGGCCACCGCGAGATGGACGTGGCGATGATGCGCCTGTTCGGGGGTTTCGCAGAGGGGACTTTCAATGCTTATGCGGAGGCCTTCCCGCTTGCTGCTGGACACCTTGAACGAATCGCGCTGTACCAGCTCTACCCTCTGCTGGTCCACGTGAATCTGTTCGGTGGGTCGTACGTCGGTGCCGTCGAGTCCGCCTTGGCGGCACTGGTTTAGGGGGGGTGGGCGCGCGGTCTCCGACGCGCCCGGGAGATCCGTCGGCGGGCGCGCCGGGAGATTCGTCGCTGGCTGGCTCCGGAAATGCGGCGGCCAGGGCTCAATGTTTCGCCGCGGGCGGTCGATGTGCCTTCGGAGCCGAGTCGAACCATGTCAGCCAGCCAGTTGCCACCTCGAACCATCCTTGCCAACCATGCCGGCGCCAAGCGGGGAGCCGAGCAGGCCACTCCACTTAGTGTGCAGGAGATGGCGCTAGACACGCTGGCGTCGATGCTACGTATCCTGGGAGAATACGCACTTGATCAGGAACAGATGGAGGCGGCCGCCTTCACGCAACTCTCCGAGCAATGGGCGCAACACGTGGTGGTCGCGGCGCCACCGCCCGGTTCACTGGCTCCGGTGACCGACGCGCGCCGCGACTGGGCGGGTGTGCGCGATTTCGCCCGCGACTACTGCAAGAACAGCTCGAAACACACGCGTACGGTCATTGGTGATCTGCGCCAGGTGGTCTGGGTGTTCATCCAGAACCTGAATCAGACCCTGGCACAAAGTACGGAAACCGACGGGCGCATTCTGGAACAGATGGGGCGTCTGGAGGCTCTGGCGGGAGAAAGTTCGTCGACATCCGATCTGAAGCGCGAAGTGCTGGCGACTGTGGTGACGGTGGCAAAGGTCATGGAGGAGCGCAAGCGGAACGATCACGCACGGGTCGAGGATCTGGGGGCAAAGGTGCGTTCGCTGGGCGAGGAACTGGAGTCGGCGCGCAAGGAGAGCGAGGTCGATCCGCTGACGCGGCTTTACAACCGGAAAGCCTTCGACTCATTCCTGGCGCGGACAGTTGAGCTGTCGCATGCGTTCGAGCAACCGGCCTGTTTGCTGCTGGTGGATCTGGATCGGTTCAAGCCCATCAACGACACCTTCGGGCACCAGATGGGCGATACGGTCCTGTCCACGCTGGCCGACGCATTGTCGCGTATCTTCTTGCGCAAGAACGATCTGGTCGCGCGTTACGGGGGCGATGAAATGGCCGTGGTGTTGCGTGAAACGTCGCTTCGTGATGGGCAAACCCTGACCGACCGGTTGCTGCGTGCCGTGCGTGCCGTACGCCTGGAGCGGGAAGGCACTTCGTTTGGGTTGACGGTGTCGATCGGGATCGCCGAGCTGGCGCCGGGAGACAACGCATCGACCTGGCTGGCACGCAGCGATCGTGCGCTGTACCAGGCCAAGAACGCCGGTCGCGATCGGGTGGTGGCGGCGTAACATCCCGGGCTCCGAAGCCCCGCGGCAACCTGACTGAGGGTAGCGGCTTCGCGTTCGGTCCCCCCTCCAGCGCGATTTCGATCGCGCTCACGCGCGCTCACGGCTTCGCGGTGCGTGCCGCCGCGAATAGCGGACCGAGGGGCGGCGATTCTCCCAGCGCGATTTCGATCGCGCGAACGGCCTGGTGAACCAACATTCCCAACCCGTCCGCGTAGCGGGCCACGCGGCCCCGCACGGCGCGGCCAAGCGGGCTAACGCCCTGGCTGCCGTACGCCATTTCCAGAACGGCGGTGTCGCGTTCGATCGATTCCAGATCGGCGGCGGCGGCGCTGTCGGAAAACGCCGTCGCCGGCACCGACGAGATCAACATGCGCGCGCCGTCGAGCGCCCGCCCCAGCCCGCCATCGCCCCACGCGAAAGGCCGCGCCAGCGATCGGCGATGAGCGGGAATCTTGTCGATCAGCCCTTGGGCCGCCTCAAGACGACGGGCCACGACCCTGACCCGCGCACCGGCAACGGTCAGGGCCTCGATGGCGCCCGACGCCGCGCCGCCGGCGCCGATCAAGACGGCATCCTGGCCACCAACCTCGACCCCCAGATCCGCCAACGCCGCCAGCAACCCATCACCGTCGGTGTTCTCGGCGTGGATGGCATCCACGCGCCCCGGCTCGAAGATCAACGTGTTCGCCGCGCCGCAATTTCTGACCAACGCCGAACGGGTGGTCGCCAGCGACGCCGCGGCCGCCTTGTGAGGAATCGTGACGTTCAGGTAGCGATAACCACGCGTTCCCAGATCCGTGACCAGCGATTGGAAGCCGGCAGCGTCGACACTGATGGCTTCGAACGTGCCTTTGATCCCCAAGACCTTGTACGCCGCGTTGTGGATCGCGGGCGATCGGCTCTTCGAAACGTCGCCACCCAAGACCGCCGCGGAAATCATGAAGACGTCCCCGACCTGGTCTTATCCGCCGACGGAGGCGGTCCCGAAGGCGCCGATGGCGAAAACGGCGACGACGGCGACGACGGCGAAAACGGCGACGACGGCGAAAACGGCGACGACGGCGCGTGGTCGGTAACGGAGGCGGCGATTTCGCCCCGCTTCAGCGACACCCGAATCCGATCACCCGGCCGCGCGGCAGCGGCGTCAGTCAGCAGATGTCCGTCGGCTCCGAACGCCAGGCTGTACCCACGATCGAGCACCCGCCGGGGCGAAAGCGCGTCCAACTTATGCGCGAGCCCATCGAAAGGAACGCGACGCCGCTGCAACGCGCGCCGCGCGACCGCTTCCAAGGTCTGGGCCATCTCCGCCAAGACTGCACGTTGCGTGGCGATACGCCGATGCGGATGCGCGCGAATGAGCGCCACCTCCGCCGCCGCGAGGTCGGCACGGTTGCGCGCCACCCGCCGCGCGAGCAGGCGGTGAGCACGGGCGCCGAGCTCGTCGAGCATCTGGCGCCGCTCGTCAAACAGGCGCCGGGGATCGCTGATCCGCGCCCGCGCCCGCTCAAGGACCAGGCGGGATTGCCGCAGGTAGACCGTCGTGCCGCGCGCCGCCCGTTCACCCAGCTGCATCACCTGGGCGCGCAGTTCCGTCATCACCGGCACCGCCAGCTCGGCCGCCGCCGACGGGGTGGGTGCGCGCAGATCGGCCACGAAGTCGGCAATCGTAAAATCGGTCTCGTGTCCGATCGCCGAGATCACCGGCACTGGACAGGCTGCGATCGCGTGCGCGACCTCCTCCTCGTTGAACGACCAGAGATCCTCCAGCGAGCCCCCGCCGCGGGCCAAGATGATCACGTCCACGTCGGGCACGCGACCAAGAAGGCCCAGCGCGCCGACAATGCCGGCGACCGCGCCCGGCCCCTGAACCGGCGTGGGTGCCAAGAGGATCGACACGGGAAAACGCCTGTGCGCGACGCGAATGATGTCCTGAAAAACGGCGCCCTGCGCCGAGGTAACCACGCCCAGACGCCGCGGCAAGAACGGCAGCGGGCGCTTGCGCGCGGCGGCGAACAGCCCGGCCGCCTCCAACTTTTGTTTCAACTGCTCGAAGGCGATGGCTAGCGCGCCGGCCCCCTGTGGCTCGATCTCGACGACGGACATCTGGAAACGACCGCGGCCCTCGTAAATCGTCAGGCGCCCGCGCAGCCGGACCGCCATCCCGTCCTGGATCGCGAACCGCAGGCGCGTGGCGTCGCGCGCATACATCACACAGTCCAACGCCGCCTGGGCATCCTTGAGGATGAAATACAGATGTCCAGGACCTGAGCGTTTGAACCCCGATACTTCCCCATCGACACGCACCTCCCCGAAGCGGCCTTCCAGTGTCAGCCGCGCCGCCCGCACCAATTCCGCGACCGCGAAGACGCGGGATGCCCGCGCAACCTCCATCGGTAGCGCAATCTCCCGTGGCGTCGCGACCTCCAACGACGACGCAACAGGTACGACGGATGTCGCGGCAACGTTCGCCGTGACCAATGCACCCGGCGTGGCAAGCGCGCCCGGCGTAACAGGCACGCCGGAGGCAACCGGCGCGATCGGTAGGGCCGACGCCGCCTTCGACG
>JANOJB010000319.1:0-8897 GCA_031407985.1 Pseudomonadota bacterium
CATGGAACTGGACGCGCTGCGGGCGCTGATCACGCCGGACGGGCAGGGGATTCGGGCGGCCGGTGGCGCGCTGGATCGGGCGGCGTTGACCGCGCGGGGGTTGTCGGCGCGCGAGGCCGAGGAACTCCTGGCGAAACTGACCCCGGGATCCGTTCCGGATTTCGAGTTGGACCTGTCGTCCGCGCAATCGGCGGAACATTTCGCCGAACGGTTCGCCGCGGCCGTGCCCAAGGTCGACGCCGCGTCCGCCACCGACGGTGGCTGAGCCATCCGGTCGGGTCGCGGTTTCTGGTACCATCCGGCCAATGCAGATCGCCGCACAGAAAGTTGTCAGCATCGGCTACACGCTGAAGGACGACGACGGGGAGATCCTCGATTCTTCCGTCGGCCGGGAGCCGCTGGTCTATATCCACGGGGTGGGCAGCCTGGTGGCCGGGCTGGAAAAGGCGCTGGATGGGAAAGGGGCCGGCGATCATGTCGTCGTGTCCGTGCCTCCGGACGAAGGCTATGGTGCGCGCAACGAAGCCCTGATTCGCAAGATCCCCGTTCGCAAGCTTCCCCCCGCGCAGGTCAAGGTGGGTGGTCGGGTGACGATTCAGACCGAAGAGGGTCCGATGATGTTGCTGGTCACCGCCGTTCAAGGCGACTACGCGACCGTCGATCCCAACCATCCGTTGGCGGGCCTGAACCTGCATTTCGAGGTGGACGTTGTCGAGGTGCGCGACGCGACCGCGGACGAGTTGCAGCATGGGCACGTCCACGGCCCCGGCGATCATCACCATCACTGACGCGACCATCACTGACGCGACCACGTCTGACGCGCGACGCGGTTGACAATGGTCGCGCGCTGGGGCTTGCTGGCGCCACCATGTTGAATCAAATCACGAACAAGCTACGCGCGATCGCCCACCGGCAACTGGAGGGTGGCGGCGCCGGCCACCCGGTGGCCCAGCGTGTGCGCGAGGTGGCCAACACGATCAACGATCTGCTGGGCCGGCCGATCCGCGGCGACGATGGCGCCGCTCACGATGGCCAGGGCGCAACCGCCGCCGCCTCGTCGGTGACCGCGCGTGCACCGGAGCAGGCCCCCGTGATTCTTTATTTTGACGGCAAGGACCACCGCACCAAAGCCAAGGTCGAGGAACTTCTGCGCGGCCGCGACATCACGTTTCGGGTTCTTGACGTCGGGGATGACGAGGTCGAGCGCTCGTGGATCACGACCGCCGCCAAACGCGACGAGTTCCCCATCGTGGTTATAGCGGGAACCCCCGTGGGCGGCCTGCACGAGCTGACGCAGCTGGATGTTCAGGGCGAGTTGAAACGCCGCGTCTTCGGCGCTGCGTAGGACGGGTCGAAGGTCGCCTGCCGAAATCAAGCAGGCTGGTTGCGGCGGCCTTGGAGGCGGTGCGGTGAGCCGAGGCGGTCAGCACCAAAAGAGGTCGACCGGTTCGCCGGAAACGACGCGCGCAAGCAACGCGTTGGGTCTCCGTCCATCGCGGTGACCACGCCTCACGTGGGATCGGGAATGACCTGGAACCCTTCGCGCCCCGCGGCCCGGGCAAGTTGCGCGTCAAAGGTATGTAGCAGTCGATCCATGGCGCGGCCGCCTGCCCATTCCAACGCGGCGCCTAGTTGCATGGCATCGGCGGCACGCAGGGAGTGAAGTCTCAACAATCGACGAGCCTGGGCCTTCACGGTTTCGACATTGACGACGACGTGGCAGGTTTTGATGAGCTCGTCCGCTCGAGATTCCGCTCCATTGGCTTCTCGCTCGCCCAGGGCGCCTTCCCGAACAAGTCGCCTCAAAGCCGAGCTCAACTCGACCGAGGTCAGGGTCCACAACGCGATTTCGGAATCCTGGACAAACCACGCGTCGGCTTGCCGCGACGCCGCCTGCGCGATGATCAAGGGGACAATCGCGGAGCTGTCCCAGAACCTCATGGGATCATCGGCCCTGTTCGCGCTCTTCGAGGAGCGCACCCACGACATCCGCTTTCACTTGAGGCCGCCGTCCCAACCAGCCCCGCGGCAATTTTCCGGCGCCCCGGCGGACGACTCCGCGTCTCTCGAGATCGTCCAACCATCGAACGTCATTTGGCGCCGAGGTCGACACATCTCCCGCCGGATCGATTCGCGCAATGACTCGATTGCGATCGCTCACCAGGACCGATTCACCTCGTTGCACCTGACGCAGATAGTGGCTGAGGCGATTTTTGAGGTCAGAAACCTTGACGACAGACATGGCTACATTATGGCCACATAACATAGCCATGACAAGGCCATGACAAGGCCATGAACGCCTGCCCCGCAGGTCGAACCGACGCGTCGATCAGACAGAACTTTCAGAACTTTAGGAAGAAGTTCGCGATGCCCTCGGCGGCGAAGCTGGGGATCGTATGGGCCGCGGGATGTTCGCACCAGTGCACGGGGAATCCGGCGTCGCAGCCGTCGTAGGCCACGCACGGGGAGGGTGGCACCGCCATCGTGGTGGCCGCGCAGTGATTCGCCGCCAGAATCCTGGCGCGGGCCGTCTGGCCGGCCGAAAAATCGACGCCACCCGCGGCCGCGGTGTCCATGGTGCCGTGGGCCATCCACGCGGGAATGGGACGCGCCAGACAGGTGTTTCCCCGACCGCCGAAACTGGCCCCCGCGATGGGTGCGATGGCGCGGAACACGTCACTCATCTGGCAGCCGATGGTGTGCGAGATAATTCCGCCGTAACTGAACCCCGTCGAAAAAATCCGGGCCTGGTCGACGCAGTAGTTCGTGTTTGCCCAGGCGACCATCGCGCGTATGAAGGTGATGTCCTGACCGTTGGTGTTGGGCCAACCAGCGCCCCGACCCGCGTCGTCCAGCCCCTGCGGTGAGATGAAGATCGTGTCGGTCATGCGCGCGCGTAGGCCGTAGTACCCGCGGGTGCCGGTGCCGGCGATCTGTTGCGCGGTTCCACCCAGACCGTGAAACGCGAAGACCACGCGGCTGGGTTTGGTTCCGGCGTAACCGGTTGGCAGGCCGACAACAAACGTGCGATCCGTGCCGCCCACGTTCAGCGTGTACATCTGATCTCCCGCGGGCCAGGTGGTCAGCAAGCAACCCGCCGAGGATCCGCCGCCCCCGGTCGCGCCCCCCACGCCGCTTTCGGATCCCCCGGTGCCGGTCGTCGCACCTCCCGATCCGATCGAAGCGCCGCCGGTTCCAGCGGGCGTTCCACCCGAGGCCCTGCCACCGGATCCCGAGGATGCGCCGCCGCTTCCCAGCGTCGTGCCGCCGGATCCCGAAGATGCGCCGCCGCTTCCCAGCGTCGTACCGCCGGATCCCGGTGAGCCACCACCGGACCCGGGCGTTGTTCCCGCGACGGGAGTCGCCGTGCAACCGATGAACCAGCCGACCAGGGCGACGGTCAAATGAAATGCAAAAAAATCTCGGTGCCGTGGGGACATGCGTCACCGCCTTTCAAAGAGATTTCGAACATGCAGTGTAGCGCCATCGGCGTTCGGACCGCCAACGGCGACCCGCCTAGCGGCAAGTTGTCGACAACTGCGGCGCCAGCGTGGTGACCAGCGTCTGGTAGTTCGAAGGCGGGTTGTTGGCGATGTTCACGCCGACGACTCCGTTCGCGATGTGGGCGTTCAGGACAGCCGCCGTCTGGTTCGACCAACTGTCGCTCATCGACGACGCGCCATAGCTGGTGTCGACGGCGATCGTTTTGCCGGTCAGTTGGTGGATGTACCGGTACGTCGCGGTTGCGGCGTTGTAATAGTTCGCGGCGCCCCCCGCCTCTATGAACAGGCCGTTGTTGCCTACGCCGGTCGTCCACACCATGTCGTAGTCCGCGACCTTCATCGCGTTCCAGTAGGCGTTCGTCTCTTCATTCGAGTTCCACGTCGAGTGGTTGAGGGCGACCACAGCGTTCGGCATGTTGGTCTTGATGGCGCAGGTGATGTCGGCCGCCAGTTGACCCAGCTCCGCCATCGTCAAAGGGCTCGTCTGCGACGCTTCGGTGTACTGAATGAAGTCGCCCTCCAGGAACCAAACCAGGGGCTTCGCGGTCCAGACCGCGCGGGTCTGTTGCGCGTAGCTGGCGTACATCTGGATGATCTTCGCGCGGTTGGCCTTGATCAGCGCAGCGCCCCCCGTGGACAGGTTGGCGCCGTTCGGGTTGATGTTCTGGTCGGGCAGTCCGTTCATGTGCCCGTAGAATCCGATCATGTACGCGTAATAGACCGGGATCAGGTTCGATGGCGCGACCCGGCTTGTAAGCCAGGTGCAGCCGCTGCAGCTTGCGAAGGTTCCGTCCGCGCGAATGCCGGATTCGACCCAGTTCGCGACCAGCTGCAGGTAGTTGTACGAAGCCAGCGAACCGGATCCACCCGGGCTTTGCCGTCCCCAGCCGAAGCTGCATCCGAACGGGGTTCTATTCGATGCCTGACCGCCAGCGCAGGCCGTCGTCGTCGGGTTGCCGCCCGCGCCCCCCGTGCCACTGGCGCTGCCAGGTCCCCCGGTGCCAATCGGGATACCCGTGCCTCCCGTGCCCCCGGTGCCTCCCGTGCCACCCGTGCCTCCCGCACCTGCTGGGCCGGGTGCCAAGGGGCCCGGAGCGGCAGCACACCCGAGCAAGAAAACGAAAGCGATACTGGCGGGCCACGGAAACGAATGCCCAAGCCGGGGGCGAAACATGAAATCTCCTCGAGACTCGGTGTGTGGGGGGAGGGCGGAACAACGTACCAAGCGTAGGTGGTCCTTGACAGCAGCGCACCCGATCGTAACGTACGCGCTTCTGCGGACCCAGGCACGTAGCTCAGTGGAAGAGCACTACCTTGACACGGTAGGGGTCGGCGGTTCAATCCCGCCCGTGCCTACCATTATCGTCCTATCTATGTGTCGTTCACACAGACACCGATGCGGATGCCCGGGAATCTCGGGGGCGGATCGGGTAGGGTACTGACCTCTTGAGTCACCAGAAGAGTCAACAGCAGAGTCAGCCGATAAGGCCGCGCGATAAAGGGGATGTGCCCGACGATCCGATTTCGCGGATGCGGCACTCGGCGTCGCACGTGATGGCGGACGCGGTTCGCCGCATTCGGCCTGGCGCCAAGGTCGCGATCGGACCGTCGATCGAAAACGGGTTCTATTACGATTTCGACACCGAGCCGTTCGAGCCCGGCGACGTCGAGCTGATCGAAGCGGAGATGAGAAAGATCATCGCCGAGAATCTGCCGTTCGAGCGGCGGGTGGTCTCGCGTGACGAGGCGCTGGCGCTGTTCGAATCGCGGGGCGAGAAGTACAAGGTCGAGATCATTCAAAGCATTCCAGCGACCGAGGAGGTTTCGTACTTCCAGCACGGCGACTTCATCGATTTGTGCCGGGGACCGCACGTGGAACGCACGGGCGACATCAAGGCGTTCAAGGTCCTGTCGTTCGCGGGCGCGTACTGGCGCGGCGACGAGCGCAACCCGCAGCTTCAGCGCATCTACGGGACCGCGTTTCCGTCCGAACAGGAACTGGCCGACCACCTGGCGCGCATAGAGGAGGCCAAACGCCGGGATCACCGGACGCTGGGCAAACAACTGGATCTCTATTCGATGGACGATCTGGTTGGTCCGGGCTTCGTGCTTTGGCATCCGAAGGGCGCGTTCGTGCGCTATCAGATCGAGGACCTGATCCGCCGCGAGAACATGCGCCGTGGCTACGAACTGGTTTACACGCCGCATGTGGCGCGCGAGCAACTGCTGGAGAAATCCGGGCATCTCGAGCACTACAAGGACAATTTGTTCGGCGGGATGGAACTGGACGGCCAGCGGTTTTTGGTCCGGCCGATGAACTGCCCGTTTCACGTGGCCATCTACAGGTCTCAGCAGCGGTCGTTCCGGGATCTGCCGATTCGGTATTCCGAGCTGGGAACGGTCTACCGTTACGAACGCTCGGGAACGCTGCACGGGCTGTTGCGTGTGCGTGGCCTGACCCAGGACGACGGTCACTTGTTCGTTCAAGAGGAACAGGTCGGCGACGAAGTCGGCAAGTGCATCCGGTTCGCGCTGGACATGCTTGATGTCTTCGGCTTTCGCGATTTCAAACTGTTCTTGGCGACGCGCCCGGAAAGTTTCATGGGTGATCCCGCCCTGTGGGATCG
This sequence comes from Pseudomonadota bacterium, assembly GCA_031407985.1. Lineage (GTDB taxonomy): Bacteria > Myxococcota_A > Polyangia > Fen-1088 > Fen-1088 > FEN-1088. The sequence continues at coordinate 6,131 of JANOJB010000319.1, forward strand.
CGCCGAAAAGGCGTTGCGCGGCGTGATGGATGGACTGGGTCACCCGTTCGAGGTCGACGAGGGCGGGGGCGCGTTCTACGGACCCAAGATCGATCTCAAGATCAAGGACGCCCTTGGCCGCGAGTGGCAGTGCTCGACCGTGCAGCTGGATTTCCAGTTGCCCGTGCGCTTCGACCTGGAATACGTGGCGACGGACGGCACGCGCCAGAAGCCCGTCATGATTCACCGCGCGCTGCTGGGTTCGATCGAACGTTTCATGGCGGTGTTGATCGAACAACACGCGGGCGCCTTCCCGCTGTGGCTGGCTCCCGTACAGGCCCGCGTGGTCTCGGTCAGCGAGAAGGCCGCGGGCTATGCCCAGGAGGTCGTCGAGCGGCTGCGCCTGGAAGGGTTGCGCGCCGAGGCGGATCTGGCGGCCGACAAGCTGGGCGCGAAGATTCGTCGGGCGCAGATGGACAAGATTCCGTACATGTTGGTCGTAGGCGAAAAAGACATGGCCGCGCGGGTGGTATCCCCGCGCACCCGGGAAGGGCAGCAGCAACCCGCCTGTCCCATCGACGAATTTGCCCGCCGCCTGGCGGACGAGGCGCGAACGCCCGCGATCCCGGGCGTTGCCGGCCACACCCAGACCAGTGGCGCAACCGCGCCCGCAGCCCCCGCCGGATCATGAGTCCCTCAATCGACAGTTGCCTCCGCCGCCCGGCGCGCTTAGCTTCTTGAATCCACCAGAGCCACCCCAACAGGAGAAACCGCCATCGCACGACCAAGCTATCAACCCCCAAGTGCCACGGACAACTACCGCGTCGGCCGCCGCATTCGCGTTCCCGAGGTGCGCGTCATCGGCGCCAACGGCGACCAGATCGGCGTGATTCCCACCCACGAGGCGTTGAAGCTGGCGGAGGATCAAGGTCTGGAATTGGTGGAGGTCAATCCCCGCGCCGTTCCCCCGGTGTGCAAGGTGATGGACTTCGGCAAGTTCAAGTACGAGACGTCAAAGAAGGAAAAGGCGTCTCGGAAGCACCAGTCGACCATCGTGTTGAAGGAGATCAAACTTCGCCCGAAGACCGACGACCACGACCTGGATTTCAAGGTCAAGCACATCCGGCGGTTCCTGGCCGAGGGAAACAAGTGCAAGCTTGTCACTGTGTTTCGCGGACGCGAAATCGTTCACCCCGAGACCGGTCAGGCCATGCTGGATCAGGTGATCAAGATGGTCGCCGACATCGCCACAGTCGAACAACGCGCGATGATGGAGGGCCGCCGCATGGTGATGGTGATCGGGCCACGCGCGGGCGTGATTCGGCCGACCGTGTCGCTGACGGCGCCCGCCACGCGTCCGCCCGGCGAGGATCCAGGTGTTCCTTCGGGCGACGGGGGGGCCGCACCGGTGCCGTCATCCGCTCCCGCTGCCTCCGCGGCTGCTCCGGCTCCCGTCGCGACCGCTCCGGCTCCCGCCGCGTCTACTCCGGCTCCCGCCGCGACCGCTCCGGCCGGCGCCAAGGGCTGATCAACCACCGCCTCTCCGCCGCGCATGGCCATGCAGGCCGTTCAGGGGTCAAAAGGACCTGAACGAACTCTTGCCTCGGCGCCGCGGATGGCTATACTGCGCCGCTCACATGGCCAAGATCAAGATGAAGTCGAACAGCAGCGCCAAGAAGCGCTTCAAGCTGACGGCGAATGGACGCATCAAGCGAAAAAAGGCGTACCTTCGCCACAACTTGGGCGCCAAGAGCACCAGCGCCAAGCGGAACCTGCGACGTGGCGGCTACGTCAGCGAGACGCAGGAGCATCAGATCAAAGCGATGCTGCCGTACGGAACCTGATTCGGAACCCCGTAAAAGCAAGGACAGTCGGACATGCCTCGCGCAAAAGGTGGATTCAAGTCGAAACATCGACGTGACCGCATTCGAAAACACGCCAAGGGTTTTCGAGGTGGACGGTCGAAGTTGTGGAAAGCAGTTATCGAGGCGGTCCATCGCAAATGGCGTTTCGCGCTGTTTCACCGGCGGAAGAAAAAATCGGACTTTCGCGGCCTTTGGATCATCAGGATCAACGCGGCGGCCCGGGCTCTTGGGGTTTCCTACTCGCGGTTGATTGGCGGTCTTGCCAAGGCGAACGTGCAGCTGGACAGGAAGATCTTGTCAGACCTGGCCATCAGCGATCCGAACGCCTTCCAGAAGGTCGTCGAGGCGGCGCGCAGCTCGTAAGCTGGGGCGGCGATGCCCACCCCCGGCTCTCAAGACATCATCGCCGAGTTGGACCGCCTGGCGGCGGCGCTTGGCGATGACATCCGGTCACTGCATTCCGAGCAGGAGATCCGCGCGGCGCAGGCGCGTTATCTCGGCAAGAAGGGTAAAGCCTCCGAGCTGATGAAAGCGCTGGGGCGGCTTCCCGCGGAGGAGCGTCCGCTGGTAGGGGAGGCGGCCAATCGCGCGAAGGCCGCGATCGAGGGGTTGATCGCGACCAGGTTGGCGGCGCTGACCGACGCGGCATTGTCCGCCGATCTGGAACGCACCGTCGATGTGACGTTGCCGGGTCGCGGGACGGGCCTGGGCACACTGCACCCGTTGACGCTGGTACGCCGTGAGGTCGAAGAAATCTTCCTGGGACTTGGGTTCGAGGTGCGCACCGGGCCCTGGATCGAAACCGAATGGAACAATTTCGACGCCCTGAACACCCCCGCTGACCATCCCGCGCGCGACATGCAGGATACGTTTTTCGTTGATGGGGGGCGGATCCTGCGATCCCACACGTCGCCCGTGCAGGT
>JANOJB010000345.1:0-6787 GCA_031407985.1 Pseudomonadota bacterium
CGCCAGGCCTCGAACCAGACAGGCACAACGGTATCGTCTCTGGTTTTCGGATCCAGGGAAGGAATATCTGCGGGAAATTGGCCGTAAGGTGATTTGCCGGTCAGCTGATAGTAGACCTGAAGCAGAGTACTTGTCTTGCCCGTTCCCCAATAGCCGTTCAGACCGATTCCTTTGGGCGGGGTACAATCCCGGATCAGTTCACAGATTCCCTGAATAAAGTACCGGTTGTCAAAGGCATCCGCGAAAGTCGGGTTGTCGTTATGAGAAAGGGACATTGGCTTCTCCATCATCAGCTATGCCCCTAAGTGTCACTCACAGGCATTTCTTCGTGCCCCGAAGGTCCTCCTTGCGCCATGGGGACTTTGAGGGGGCTTTTTCTCATGATGGAGGTGATTCTCCTTGCAGGGCAGTAATTTGTCAATGCGTCGATCTCGACCCCGATCTCCGGATTGGGATTTGACAGTCAGCTCCGAGAGCAGCTTCCGATACTTGAAACAAGCGGCGCGGCTTCATGCATCTTGCTCACGTGTTTGACCCAGCAGGCGTTGACCAAAGAGGGGATCCCCCACAAAGTGACCTTGATCGCCAGCGGCGGGCTGCGCAACGTGCACGACATGGTCAAGGCGATCTGTCTCGGCGCCGACGGTATCATCATCGGCACCGCCGAGTTGGTCGCGCTCGAGTGCATCGCTGCGGAACCTGCTAGAGCGGTCGCGGCTGCGCCCGGGGGATCGCGTTCGTCGACGCGTTCCACCGCGGCGGAAGAACTTCATCGCATACAACCTGGTCGGGCAGCGCTTTCACGGGGTCGGCCTCGGCCCGGACTCCACCGGTGTGCGTATCGACCTCAACGACAGCTCCGGCGACTACGAGGCCTCCGGCATCGACGGGCTGGAGATGCACATCCACGGCAACACCCTGGACCCGCTCGGCTAGATCATGAAAGCCGGCAAGCTGGTTGTCTACGGCGACGTCGGCCAGACCTTCATGCACGGCGCCAAGGGGGGCGAGGTCTGCATCCTGGGCAACGCCGCCGGCCGTCCGCTGATCAACGCGGTGGGCAAGCCGCGCGTCGTGATCAACGGCACCTGCATGCCTGTTGGGCCAATGTTATTGACGCAGCTCTATCTTACCCAGACAATAGCCTTTATCATCAATGAAGGATCACCCAAAGAACTTCATCGACTCAAGGAGGGCGATCGGTGTTTCGAAGGAAATCCCCAAGAGCGACCGGGCCTGCTAGGACAACGTGAGAATCGATTCCATATTCATCCTTGGTTTTCGTTGCTTTTCGTGCGATGGACAGTCAGTGAAACTCGACAACCTGACCTGTTTGGTCGGACCGAATGCCTCTGGCAAGACGGCGACAATGGCAGCGTTGCTCAGGATGTTCGGCGAGACACAGGGAGAGCGCACTGTGCGGCCTGCGGACTTCTACCTGGAGCCCGGGGAAAAGATTGAGTCCACTCCGCAGCGACAACTCGTGTTGGAGGCGCATCTCGTTTTTCCGGAACTCGCGAACGGTATCTCTACCGACGCCATCCCTGAGACCTTCAACCAGATGGTGGTCGACCAGCCGGGAAGCGCGCCGTATTGTCGCATACGCCTCGAAGCAGACTGGACCGCCGATGGTACGGCCGCTGGTGATGTGCAGCAGAAGTTGTTCTGGATACTTACAGCATCCAACGATGCGGCCGTAATCGACGACCATCGTAGGGTCGTCAAGCCGGGGGAGCGGTCACGGGTGCGCGTCGTGTACGTGCCTGCGACGCGCGATCCTTCGCAACAGATCCGCGCCACTACGGCATCTGCCTTCGGCCGGTTGCTCGGCGCGATCGAATGGGGAGGCAAGGACGGCGGGGTTCGCCAGACGTTGATTGCCTTGAATACCGAAATGAAACAGCTTCAAGGAATCGACACCCTGAATATCAATATCCAAGAGTCCTGGAGCAAGCTTTACGACGGGCGAGTTGCGGCGACAGTTTCGCTGGAAGGGGTTGATCCTGACCCTTCTGTACTTTTGGAAGCACTTGCCCCATCCTTCGCCCCAAACGAGCAAGGACAGGCAATCCGCTCGGCCGCGCTGAGCGATGGTCTCCGGTCGTTGTTTGCCTTGTCACTTCCGCTTGGGATCCATCGTGTTGAGCAACTCATAAAGGCGAATGCCGCAGCGTTGGGTTTCCAGGCTTCCATTACGGACGGCCTACCCCTGCTCACGGTGTTTGCGGTCGAGGAACCAGAGAATCACCTATCGCCGCACTATTTGGGGAAGGTCATCTTGGAAATGACCACGGTTTCGGCTTCTCCTGGCGCGCAGGTGGTAGTGTCCAGCCACTCGCCCTCAATCATGTCACGCGTGGCGCCTGATGCGGTACGGTATTTTCTCGGCGGTGAAACTCGTTCATCGACAGTTGTCCGTTCGCTGGCGCTGCCAAACGACGCAGGGGACGAGGCATTCAAGTACGTCCGGGAGGCAGTTTGCGGCCATCCAGCGCTTTACTTTTCGAGAGTGGTTGTTCTTGGCGAAGGACCGTCGGAGGAAGTCATTCTACGCAAGCTCTTCGATGCGAGCGGTTCCCCCCTGGATGCTCTTTTCGTTTCGGTAGTCCCACTTGGAGGTCGCCACGTCAACCACTTCTGGCGGCTGCTGATCGGGCTGGGCATTCCGTTTGTGACGCTGTTAGACCTCGACCGCGAGAAGGAGGGCGCCGGGTGGGGCCGAATCCAGTACGTCCGCAATCAGTTGGTCAAACTCCACGGCCCGGATTCGGATCGCCTTAGATTCAAAGACCCCGCGGGCAACACTCGCTCCCTTTCCGAGCCGGAGTACGACGGTCTGTGCCATTATGACGATCGTACTGATGGTGACGAGATGACGCACTGGATCAGCTTTCTGCGACAGAACTACTCCGTGTTCTTCTCTGAGCCGATGGATGTCGACTTGGCGATGCTAGAAGCGTTCAACGGCGAATATCAGGCGCAGGCGCCTGCCGGCGGCGGACCACGGCTTCCCGCGCGCCAACCCGCACGGGGCGCGGCCATCAAGAACAGGATGCGCTGGGTCCTCGCGGCTGACCCGGCCTCGGCCCCGGTGGAATTGGGTTCTTCCTACTCGTCCGAACAAGTCGAACTGTTCCCTTGGTACAAATACCTCTTCATCGACGGATCGAAGCCTGTGGCACATATGAAGGCGCTTCTTGACATTCCCAAGGACCGTCTGACCAGCGAGGCACCAGAAGCCCTTCGCGCATTGGTTGCGTGCGTGCACGCACTTGGATTTCCCGCGCCGTCAGCTAGTCCGTAATGGCCCGCCAAGACCCCGCAACGTGGGTCCCGGTGGGCGTGCCAGAACTGGAACCCGCCGCTGACGATGTCGTGCGCTCATGCGGCAATCGGCTGGTCGTAGCAGGGCCTGGAGCTGGGAAAACCGAGTTGCTGGCGCAGCGGGCGAGCTTCTTGCTGGATACCGGCACATGTAGGTCACCTCATCGCATTTTGGCGATTTCATTCAAGCGTGATGCCGCGACGAACCTCGACGAGCGAGTGCGGAAGCGGTGTGGCGATCAGGCCGACCGCTTTGACTCCTTCACGCTCGACGCGTTCGCGAAGCGCCTCGTTGATAGGTTTTTGCCTGGCCTACCTGCGGATTGGAGACCGAGACCAGGGTATCAAGTCCGGACCTCTGGAGTATCGGCGGAGGACGCCGAGTTGTGGATGGACGGTGCGGGCATCCCGGACAGCATGGACCGACCGCAAGTGCGTGGGTGGGGGCGCAACAAAGTCCGCCGCACGCTGGATGACGTGATGCACGGCACGGAACTGCCGTACGATGGAGACAATCTCCACACCATGCTGCGGGTTTGGGGCGTGCTGTGGTGGCGTGAGCAGCTGGCGATCAAGGAAGGAACACCAAGCCTCACGTTTCCAATGCTCAACCGGCTCGCGGCATTCTTGCTTCGGAAGAACATACAGATACTATTCGCATTGAGGGACACCTACTCGCATGTCTTCCTGGACGAGTTCCAGGACACTTCCGCATCGCAGTGGGACCTTGTCCGCACGGCCTTTCGGGGTTCGGATGCAAATGTCACCGCCGTTGGCGACGGAAAACAACGGATCATGGTCTGGGCGGGTGCGAAGACCGATGTGTTCGATGCATTCGTTTCGGAGTTTGGTGCCGAGCGAGTGGACTTGGTCCGGAACTACCGCTCGGTCCCTGAATTGGTGCGTATGCAGCATTTCATAGCACTGGCCGTCGAATCAGGCAGCGTCGCACCGGTATCTGCATCGACGAACCAGGGCGCCGGAGTGTGCAAGATATTGGAGTTTAGAACACCGGAGCAAGAGGCGGCGTGTCTCGGAAAACTCATTGGTGACGAGGTGGCGGCGGGGAATGCCACTCCGCGAGATTTCTGTGTCTTGGCGCGGCAGCTCGTGGGCCCCTTGGCGGGTGCATTGCAGGCCGAGCTCAGGTCGCACGATGTTGTGTTGCGTGACGAGTCGGCACTTCAAGACCTTCGCGTGGAACCCTTGGCAGCGGTAGTGCTGTCTGCCCTTCGGCTCGCCACCACGCGAAGAGACGCGACGCGTTGGGGCGAACTGATAGATCTAGTCGTGAACCTGACCGGATTGCACGAGGTGCGCGACGAGCCGGAGGTGGAGCGGCTCGCGACCTTTCACAAGACCGCGGCCGCCAATGCGCTGACCGCTGGGGTAGGACTCAATGAGCTACCGATGCGGTTGATCAATATCCTGGGTGCCGGGCGATATCGCTCGACGTTCCGGCAGTACGGAGGCGCGGGCTATCTAGAAAAAGTGGCAAAAGATCTGGGTAGTACACTTCAGGTAATGTCGACCGAGTCGCGACAAGGACCGAGTGGAGTTTGGGACACCTTCATGGGCGTGAACGTACTGCCCGCGATGACGATCCACAAGAGCAAAGGACTTGAGTTTGGAACGGTCATATTCCTTGGGTTAGAGGATAGCCAGTGGTGGGGTTTCCGGGAACAGCCAGAGGAGGAGAAACGCGCGTTCTTTGTAGCATTTTCCCGCGCCATTGGCCGCGTGTATTTCACTTGGTGTGATGAGCGGGATGGCCGATACGGCCGTCAGCGCCAACAGAGGCGGAACGTTGAGGCGCTTCACGACATCCTCACGAGCGCAGGAGTACAGACGATCAACCTTCGGGGGGCTTGATTGCAGTGGCACTGGCCGTACTCCGTCGGTCGTGGGGGCATCACGCGCCTCCCAGGCGCGACCGTGCGGGCAAGAACTCTCAAGAGAACTCGGAAGTCCAGAATTCAGAAAGCGGAAGATGTTCCTACTCCGTGTCAGTCGGTCTCCTGGAAAAGAAGGTCATAGCCCGGACCAGCCGGTCGTTGCCCACGCGTCGTTGCCACTCATTGACAAACCTCCGCCTTGCCCGGAGAATCGCCCCCATCGTGAGCGGAAGTGTCGTCGTTAACAGGAAAGCGTGTGTTTGCGCGAAGTTGTCGAACCTCAGTCGATGAGAATAGTGGGAGCCATGAGCCGATGAAGACCGTCCGCGACGCCTGCCTTCTCCAGCCAAATGCGTTGTCCATCAAGCTGAGTGACCAGGTCGAGCAGCTCGACGGCCTGATCCACTCCGAGGGGGATGGGGACGCGTTCTTCGAGAAGACGTTTATCACGCAGGGGATGCGTGATCTGGTCAGCGAGGGCCTCGCCCGGCTCGCAGGCGCCTCCGACCAGGCGGTCTTCCATCTGAAGCAGGCGATGGGCGGCGGCAAGACGCACCTGCTGGTCGGGTTTGGCCTCCTCGCCAAGCACTCCGGGCTCCGGCGTAAGCACTGCGCCGGGATGTCCCACGCGATGGCGTTCGACACGGCCCGCATCGCCGCCTTCAACGGCCGGAACAGCCCGGACCATTTCCTGTGGGGGGAAATCGCGCACCAGCTCGGCAAGGGAGACCAATTCCGCGCGTTCTGGACCGGCGGGCCGAAGGCGCCGGACGAGCAGGACTGGCTCCGCCTCTTCGATGGCGACCAACCGATCCTCATCCTTCTCGATGAGCTGCCGCCGTACTTCCACTACCTCGACACGCAGAAAGTCGGGAATGGTACGGTCGGCGATATTGCGACCCGCGCTTTCGCGAACCTGCTCACCGCCGCCGGCAAAAAGAAGAACGTCTGCGTGGTGGTCTCCGACTTGGCGGCCGCCTACGACACCGGAGCGAAGCTCATCAACCGGGCGCTTGAGGACGCACGTGCAGAACTCGGCCGCCAGGAGCGCAATATCACGCCCGTGGACCTGGCCGCCAATGAGATCTATGACATCCTGCGCAAGCGCCTGTTCAAGGTCCTCCCGGACAAGGCGGAGATCGGGGATATCGCCGAGGCCTTCGGCCGCAAGCTGGAGGAGGCCGCGAAGTCGAAGACGGCGAACCGCGGCGCCGAGGCGATCGCCGATGAGATCGCGGCGACCTACCCGTTCCACCCCCGCCTCAAGAACGTCATCGCGCTGTTCAAGGAGAACGAGCTATTCAAGCAGACCCGCGGCCTGATCGAGTTGGTGTCTCGGCTGCTCCGGTCGGTCTGGGATCGGCCCGCCAACGACGTGTTTCTGATCGGCCCGCAGCATTTCGACCTCTCGGTGCCGGAAGTCCGCGACAAGCTGACCGAGATCTCCGGAATGCGCGATGTCATCGCCAAGGACCTGTGGGACGCGCAGTTGTCGGCTCACGCCCAGGTCATTGACCTCTCGACGGGGAAAGAGGCCGCCACTCAGATCGGCGCACTGGTTCTAACGG
>JANOJB010000371.1:0-22815 GCA_031407985.1 Pseudomonadota bacterium
TGAACTTCAGATAGTTCCCTTCCGGAAACACGGGCAGGACAGGATGATCGGCACCCGCGCCATGATGTTCTCGCGAATCAAATCGACGCCCGGCATCGGCGCATCCCGCCACGATGGACGAAGCAAAAGCACGGCTGTCCACGTGACTTGAACACGACGCCGCGCACAGAATTCCACCCGGCTCTACGACGGCGGCGCACATGCGGTGCAAACGCTGATACGCCCGCAGCGCCTCCGGCACGGATCGCCGGCTGTGCGCGAAGCTGGGTGGATCGGAAATCACGAAATCCCAGCGCTCCTTCCGCCGGGTGGCCTCGGCCAAAAACGCGAACACATCGGCGACAACGAACCGCGCGTTCGTCGTCGGTAACCCATTGCGGCCAAAGTTGCGACGCGCCGAAGCGATGGCGCCCGCCGCGCTGTCGACCGTTGTTGTATCGGAGGCACCACCAGCGGCCGCGTAGACCGAAAAACCACCGGTGTAGCCGAACAGGTTCAAGACCCGGCGACCGTCAGCCAGGCCGCGCACGCGCTCGCGGTTGTCGCGTTGGTCCAGAAACAAGCCACCTTTTTGTCCGTGGCCCAGATCGACCCCGAATCGCAGCCCATTTTCGCGGATTTCGATCTCGTCTGCCGGAATCCGCCCGACCAACGCCGCAGCGACATCCTTCGCCGCTTCCGGCGCTTCCGGTTCCGTGCCACCCTGTGCGCCGCGCCGGCGCGCAATCCGTTCAACCAACGAATGCAGGCCTATGGGCGCACCCGCCGCGATCAGCACGGGCGCCACGTCGCGATAAAACATCCGCGCACCCGGACCATCGAATCGGATTGATCCGTAGCCGGCGTAAACGTCCAGGTGCATACCCGGCAGCAGGTCGGTCTCGCCGTGCACCCACCGAAACGCGTTGGTCCGGTCGAGGTCAAGAAAAGCCAATCGACGCTCGAGCGCCGCCTCCAGTCGGGCGCGGACCAAATGCGCGATGTCATCCCTGGCATCGGTGGTCAGCATGCGCACGGCGATGGGTGTTGTACCCGTCCAGAAACCCCGTCCCAGCGCCCGCCCGTCTCCGGTCGTCACCAACACCACGTCTCCGTCAGCAGGAGCAGCTTCGGGAGAAAGCGCGTCCCGAAAAACCCAGGGGTGCCCTGCCCGAATCGAACGCGCCAGATTCTTGCGTAGCTTGACCCGCGCCATGGAAGGCATGACCGCGCCCTCGCGTGTCCTCAATCCTTGTCGGGGGGCCGATCGGCGATCGGAACGTGCTTGACCAGCGTAGGCCGTTCCAGGGTCGATGCCGCTTTCGCGCTGGCCAACACGCGGCGGCCGATGGGAAACGCCACCTCGACCTTCCCCGGTCCCGGCGATCCCGTCACCACGCCCCCACCGAACGTGGGGTGCGTCACCCGCTCGCCCGCCGCGAAGACCTGCGTGGGCGCGTACGGTCGCGGCGGCTTGCTGGGATCAAACGCGGGCACCGGCACCGGTTGCGGCCCGGTCTTCGCGCGCGCGCGGCGCGGAGCCGCGGCGCGCGCCGACGACTGTCCATCGGCCGCGCCCTCTCCGACGGGTTGTTCGGTGCGATACAGGTGTAGCCCGTTGCAGCGCTTGCATACGACCTTGGCGATCTTCTGGCCCACCTTCGCCATCACCACATGCCACACGGTGCCGCAACGGCCGCACAGCGCCTCTATGTCCTCACCGACGGCTGGTGTCCCCATGAGCGTCGGTAAAGGTACAGGGCGCTGTCGCAAGGGACAAGGAAACCCGTCGCTCCATCTGCTCTATTCTTGTGTTGCGTGCTGATCGCGCACATCCGCGCCCGTGACCTGCCCGCACGGGCACCTTTCGCCGACTTTCCCACCCTACCGTGGTTGCCGCCACGGTCCCCGCCGCGTACGCTGTCGAACGATTTTTCAACCGCCGAGGTCATCCGGAAGATGCAGCGTTACATCGAAGATTGCGCACGGAACGCCAACGCCCGCCAGATCGGCGCCGTGCTGGACCAGATTCTTCCTGATGCCGCCCTGCACGCCCGGTTCGTGAATACCCTGGCACGCATGGAATACGTCGGCGTGCGGAAACTCCTGAAAAGCCGGCGCGCGGATCGTCTGGATCTCGATGGCCTGCAACACATGCTGGACGAAAACGTTCATGCCCTCCGCCTGAAAAAGGCCGCCACGACGCTGGCGGCCACCGTCGGTGCCCAGGTGCGAACGTTCTCGGACGACGACACGCTGGCCGGCGACGCGGGGGAGGGATATCTCCAGGCACTCGATCGCAAGGCCGAAGCGGACCTGCTGGATCTGCCGCCCGAAGCGCGTACGGAGGCCAACTACCTTCTGACCACCGCCGCCATCGAGGTGCGCGCCCAGGTCTTCTACCCAATCTACGATCAGCGTTTGACCGCGCACCGGGTGGGCTTTTCCGTCGCGGCCATCACGAAGGACGAAGATCGACATCTTGCCGAGATGGCGCGCGACCTCGAACGGACTCTGGGTGACTGGCGCGGGCGTTTCTTGACGTTGATGGCCGCCGAAGAAGTCTTGTTCGGTGCGTTCATGGATCGCGTGCAAACGGCCGTCGCGATCGTTCGCGCCGCATGACGACCGCGCGACCCTTCGATGTGGTCATCTTCGATCTGGACGGAACCCTGGTCGATTCGCTGCCCGACATTGCCTGGTCGTTGAACACGACCCTGACCGAAGCCGGCTTTCCGGCCCTGCCGGTTGAAAACATCCCGAGTCTGGTCGGCGACGGTGCGACGAAGCTGATCGAACGTGCGCTGCCCCGCTCCGAGGACGGGCGCGACCTGGCACCGCTGGTCGCCCGCTATATCGCGCATTACGGCAAGCACCTGTGTGTTGATTCGCGCCTCTACCCTGGCGTATCCGAGCTCATCGATTCCTTGTTGAGTTCCGGCGTGGGCTTGGCGGTGGTCACGAACAAACCAGGTGCTGTGGCGCGCGCCCTGCTTGGCGCGCTGGGAATCCTGGACAGGTTCGCCGTCGTTCTCGGAGATGGGGACGGTTTTCCACGAAAACCCGACCCAGCGGCGGCACGGTCGGTCATCGCGCGGGTGCCGGCCGCCACCGCGCGTACGGTCATCGTCGGGGATGGATTGCCCGACATCCGGATGGCGCGCGCCGTGCCCTGTGCCTCCATCGCCGTCGCGTGGGGTTACGTCGCACGCGCCGTCCTTCAAGCCGAGTCGCCCACCTTCCTGGCGAACACCGTCGGGGACGTCGCGCACGCACTTCTACCCTGACAGACGCGGTCGGGCTCAGAGGTCCATGGTCAGGACCCTACACCTGGTCTAGCCGTCGGCGGCCTACGCCTGTGCCGTGACTTCCGCCGAGGGCGGCGCGTCTGGTCCGGGCACGACCACCGGAACCGTTTCCAGCGCGTGTTCCAGAACCTCGTCAATCTTCTTGGCGAACGTAATCACCATCTCGGCGCGAACGGTGTCCGGGATATCCACGATGTCCTTGCGGTTGCGCTCGGGCAAGGTCACGCGCTTGATGCCCGCGCGGTGCGCCGCCAAGACCTTTTCCTTGATACCACCCACGGGAAGTACGGTGCCCCGCAAGGTGATCTCCCCTGTCATGGCGGCGTCCCCACGCACGCGCCGCCCGGTCAACAGCGATACCAGCGCGACGGTCATGGCGACACCCGCCGACGGGCCGTCCTTGGAAACCCCGCCCGCCGGAACGTGGATGTGGATATCGGTCTTCTCGAAATCGGTCGTGATGCCCAGATCCTCCGCATGCGTCCGCACCCAGGACATCGCCGCGCGCGCCGATTCCTTCATCACGTCGCCCAGCTGCCCGGTCAGGATCAGAATTCCCTTACCCGGCATCTGCGACGCCTCGATGAACAGAATATCGCCGCCGGTTGGCGTCCAGGCCAGGCCCGTGGCGACGCCTGGGATCTCCGTCCGCTCGGCCGCCTCGGAATAGAACTTCTGTGGTCCCAGGATCTCGGCCACCGCGTCCGATGTCAGGGTGGGCTCGTACGTCTGCTCCTCGGCGATCTTGACCGCGATGGCACGAATCACGTTCGCCACCTCGCGCTCCAGGTTCCGCACGCCGGCCTCGCGGGTGTACTGCTCGATAATCGTCGTCAGGGCGGGCGACGTCAGATTGATCTGCTCGGCCGTCAACCCGTGCTCGGCGACCTGTTTTGGCACCAGATGCCGCTCGGCAATCTGCAGTTTCTCCTCGCGCGTGTAGCCCGGGATCTCCAGCACCTCCATGCGGTCCAGCAACGCCGGCGGAATCGGATCCAGCATGTTGGCGGTGGCGATGAAAATAACGTTTGAGAGATCGAAATTCGCCTCCAAATAGTGATCGGAGAACGTCGAGTTCTGCTCGGGGTCAAGGACCTCAAGCAACGCAGCCGAGGGATCGCCGCGAAAATCCGAACCCAATTTGTCGATTTCGTCGAGAACAAAAACCGGATTCTTGGTCCCGACCCGCCGCATCCCCTGGATGATTCGTCCGGGCAGCGCGCCGATGTACGTGCGCCGGTGGCCGCGAATCTCGGCCTCGTCACGCACACCGCCAAGCGACATCCGAACGAATTCCCTCCCCAGGGATCGCGCGATCGACTTTCCAAGCGACGTCTTGCCGACCCCAGGGGGGCCCGCCAAGCACAGAATCGGCCCCTTTTTCCCAGGCGCCAGTTTGCGCACCGCCAGGTATTCGAGGATCCGCTTCTTCACCTTCTGCAGGTCGTAGTGATCGGCGTCCAGGATCTGCCGCGCTTGGTCCAGTTCCAGGCGATCATCGGTTTGCTTCGACCAGGGCAACTCGACCAGCCACTCCAAATAGGTCCGCTGGACGGTGTACTCCGCGGATGACTGCGCCATCTGCTTCAGGCGCTCCAGTTGCTTGCGGGCCGTTTTCTCGACGTCCTCGGGCATCTTTGCGGCCTTGATCTTCTCCTCGAAGACCTCCAGGTCGGTCGAATCCTCGCCCTCGCCCAGTTCGTCCTGAATCGCCTTCAACTTCTGCCGCAACACCGCCTCGCGCTGGTGCTTCGAAAACTCCTCGCGCACCTGCGAGTCGATCTTCTGCTTGACCTTGATCAGCTCCACCTTGCGCTGCAACAGCACCAACAGCCGGCGCAAGCGCTCCGCGACGTCCGCCTCGACCAGCAGCGACGCCCGTTCCTCCGGCGACAGATCCACCGTCGCCGCTACGATGTCACCCAGTCGAGCGGGATCCTTGTGCTGGTCCAACACCTGCGCCGTCTCGTCCGGAATGTCCGGTGAAATGGCGATCAACTGTTTGGCAACGTCGTGAACCGCCATGCCCAACCCGTCGATCTCGATCGGGTCCTTGCGAATCTCGGTCAAGGGATCGAACTGCGCCAACAGATACGGCTTCTCCTGGGGGAAGCCGACCACGCGCCGCCGTTCCAGGCCGCGCAGGACCGCGGTGACCCGGTTCTCGGCCGCCTTTACGATGCGAACCACCTCACCCTCGACACAAATCGTGTACAGATCCGCGCCGGACGGTTCTTCAAGATCCGCGTCTTTCTGCGTACCGACCAGCAGATGCGCGCCCTTGCCGCCCAGCGCCTCGATCAGGCGCAACGAGCTGGGACGCCCGATTTCCACCGGCATCACGGCACCCGGGAAAAGCACCAAATTTCGCAGCGAAAGCAGCGGGAGAGTCTTGGGGTTTTCCGTGGTCATTGCGTATTTACCTCGTCCATCCGGACTGCCTGAGATCGTGATTAACGCGCCGGCCGGAATTTTTCCAGCCGTTCAACGCGGGCACATCGAGCATGTCAAAAATCGCGAACCGCCTTTGCGCTTTCGCGCCGCCCGATCTCTTCGAACAACCGGCGCAATTCCTGGTCTTCCGCTGCGCCTTTCGGTACGGCGATCTCGATCCGGCAGATCTGGTCGCCCCTGGCTCCATCGGCCTTTTTGATGCCGCGCCCGCGCAAACGAAGCTTCGAACCACTGCCCGATCCCGCGGGTACTGTCACCATCACGGGGCCTTCCAAGGTGGGCACCTGGACCTTGGCACCCAAAGCCGCCTCCCAGACCGCGATGGGCACATGGATTTCGACGTCTGATCCCGATCGGCTGAGGTGTTTGTCGGGAAGCACCTTGATCTCCAGGTACAGATCTCCAGGCGAGCCGCCCTTCGCCGAGGCGGGCATACCCTGTCCAGAGACCCGCAGGCGACCACCGGTTTCCACGCCCGCGGGAATCGACACATCGACGCTGCCGCCTGAACCGGTGACCACCCGGCGTCGGGCACCCAGGGCAGCCTCGGCAAAAGTCACCTCCAGCGTCCCCACGATGTCGCTGCCGCGGCTTTGGCGGCCGCGGGCCTGTCCCCAATCACCGCCCGTGCCCCCCTGCGGGCCGCCACCCCCGAACAGGCTGGCGAACACGTCGCTGATATCGACCCCGCCGCCGCCGCCGAATCCGGCGCCGCCACGACCCATGCGAACGCCACCACCGCCGCCGAAGGTTCGGGCGAACATGTCGGGATCGAAGCCCTCTGGCATGCCATCGGGCCTGACCGGAGCATTCTTGAGCCGGGTGTAGGCGCCACGTTTCTCCTTGTCGGAGAGAACATCGTAAGCTTCGTTGATCTCCTTGAAGCGTTCGGTCTTCTTCTTGTCCCCCCCGGTGACGTCGGGGTGATTCTCCCTGGCCAGCTTGCGATAGGCCTTCTTGATGGTGGCCCCATCGGCGTCCTCGGGGACGCCCAAGATCTTGTAGAGGTCTTTCATGGCTTGAACCGCCCGTCTGGTCCCGACAGGGCGGAACCGGATGTGCGTCCGACTATGATACCGCGGCTACCGGTCCTCGCCGTTTCTTGGCGAAGGAAAGCTCGGTCGCCGCACCGGCCCGGTCGACGACTATTGTGTCACCCACGGCGAACTCGCCGCGCAACAGCCGGGATGCCAGGGGATCCTGGACGTGGCGCATGATCGCTCGCTTCAATGGTCGGGCCCCGTAACTGGGGTCATACCCCTCGTCACCCAGGAATCGCAATGCCGAGGGCGACAGCTCAATCTCGATTTCGCGATCCACGAGCAGCTTGCGCAGGCGCCCCAGTTGAATTTCCACGATCCGATCGATCTCGGGACGTGCCAGCCGGTGGAACACCACGATGTCGTCGATTCGGTTCAGGAACTCGGGACGGAACGTCCGCCGCATCTCGGCCATGACGGCAGCGTTGGTTTCGTCGGCCGCCGAAGCCGCGACGGCGTCGGACAACAGGTGGCTGCCCACGTTCGAGGTCATGATGATCACCGTGTTGCGGAAATCGACCGTGCGTCCCTGTCCGTCGGTCAGCCGACCGTCGTCGAGCAACTGCAACAAGGTGTGGAACACGTCGGGATGGGCCTTCTCGATCTCGTCGAACAACACCACCGCATAGGGCCGTCGTCGCACCGCCTCGGTCAGTTGCCCCCCTTCGTCGTACCCCACGTAGCCGGGAGGCGCCCCGATCAACCGCGATACCGCGTGTTTCTCCATGTATTCGGACATGTCGATCCGAACCATGTGCGATTCGTCGTCGAACAGATAGTCGGCAAGTGACCGCGCGAGTTCGGTTTTTCCCACCCCGGTGGGCCCGAGGAAAATGAACGAACCAATCGGACGGTTCGGGTCCTGCAGTCCGGCGCGCGCGCGACGAACCGCGTTCGAAATAGCCGCGACCGCCTCATCCTGGCCTATCACGCGGTTGTGCAGGCGTTCCTCCATGTGAATCAATTTTTCCTGCTCGCCCTCCAGCATTTTATCGACCGGGATGCCGGTCCATTTCGAAACCACGGCCGCGATGTCCTCCTCGGTCACCTCCTCGCGTAGGAACGCACCATCGCTCTGCACGTCTTTCAACTCGGCGTTCCTCCCGGCAAGGGCCTTCTCCAGCTCCGGGATGCGACCGAACCGCAATTCCGCCGCGCGATTCAAATCCCCCTTCCGCTGCGCCTGCTCGGCCTCGGTGCGCGCCTTCTCGATATCCTCCTTCACCTTGCGCAGCCCGCCGATGATCGTCTTCTCCCGCTGCCAGACACTTTTCATCTGATCAACGCGCTCGCGCAGCTCGGACATCTCCTTTACGACGGCGACCAGGCGCTTCGATCCCGATTCATCTTTTTCCTTGCCCAGCGCCCGGTCCTCAATGGCAAGCGTTATCAGCCGCCGCTCCAGCAGATCGATTGGCTCCGGCAGCGAATCGATCTGTATCTTCAGGCGGCTGGCCGCCTCATCGACCAGATCAATCGCCTTATCGGGAAGTTGCCGCGCCGAAATATAACGATCCGACAGACGCGCCGCCGCGACCAACGCCGCGTCACGAATCCGGATACCGTGGTGAATTTCGTAGCGTTCCTTCAGTCCGCGCAAGATCGCGATGGTGTCGATGACGGACGGCTCGCCGACGAAGACCGGCTGAAACCGCCGCTCAAGGGCCTTGTCCTTTTCGACCCGTTTGCGGTACTCGTCCAACGTCGTCGCCCCCACGCAGCGCAGTTCGCCCCTCGCCAACGCAGGTTTCAACATGTTGGCCGCGTCCATCGCGCCCTCGGCGCCACCAGCGCCGACCAGGGTATGCAGCTCGTCGATGAACAGGATGATTCCGCCCTCGGCCGCGGCGATTTCCTTCAGCACCGCCTTTAGCCGGTCCTCGAACTCGCCGCGGTACTTGGTACCCGCGATCAACGCCCCCAGGTCCAACGCCAGAATCTTCTTGTCCTTCAGGGACTCGGGAACGTCGCCCGCGGCGATCCGCTGCGCGACCCCTTCGACCACCGCCGTCTTCCCGACACCCGGATCACCGATCAAGACGGGGTTGTTCTTGGTCCGCCGCGACAACACCTGCATCGATCGCCGGATCTCCTCATCACGCCCGATCACCGGATCCAGCTTTCCAGATCGGGCCGCCTCGGTCAGGTCGCGCGTGTACTTCGCCAGCGCCTGATACTTGCCCTCGGCTTCGCGATCGGTCACCCGCTGCGTCCCACGCACTTCGGCCAAGGCCGACAACAACGCGGCCTCGCGGACACCGCCTTCCTTCAGCGCGCGGCTGGCCGCGCCGTGGTCGCCTCCAACCAGCGCCAGCAACAAGTGCTCACTGGAAATGTACTCGTCCTTGAACTCCTGCGAACGCTTTTGCGCGTCCAACACCAGGTCCTTCAAGCGCCGGCCCACATAGATCTCGGCCGCCGCCCCCTGCACCTGGGGCTGTTCATCCAGCGCCCGGGTCACTTGGTCGCCGATGGCGCCAGGGGCGACACCCATCTTCTTCAGAAGTGCGCTGACAATCCCCTGTTCCTGCCCCAACAGCGCCGACAGGACGTGCTCCGGCGTCAACTCCTGATGATTGCGCTGTTCCGCCAGATCATGGGCCGCCTGCAGGGCTTCCTGGGCTTTCGTGGTCATCTTGTCGAATCGCATGGCTTGTCGCTCCGGGGGCGATTGTAAGCACCCTATCTTTCCCGACAAGGTGAGTCCTCGGCGGCCATCGGATGGCGATCGGATGGCCATCGGCGCTCGTATATTTGGAGTAGAGTCCTCGGCCGATGTCGTATCTGGTGTTGGCCCGCAAGTACCGGCCGCAGCGCTTCTCCGAATTGGTCGGGCAGGAGCACGTCGCGCGCACGTTGACCAACGCTATCGAAGGCAATCGCGTACACCACGCGTTCTTGTTCACCGGCGCGCGCGGGGTTGGAAAGACCAGCGCCGCCCGGATCCTGGCCAAGGCCCTGTCGTGCGAAAAGAACCAAGGTCCCACCGCCAACCCGTGCGGCGTTTGCGACGCCTGCCAGGAGATTTCCGGAGGGCGATCCGTCGACGTCGTCGAGATCGACGGCGCGTCGAATACCGGGGTCGACGATGTGCGGACGCTGCGCGAGGGCACGCGTTACATGCCCGCCAAGGGGCGCCTGAAAATCTACATCATCGACGAAGTACACATGCTGTCGACCAGCGCGTTCAACGCCCTGCTAAAGACGCTGGAGGAACCCCCGCCGCACGTCGTGTTCATTTTCGCGACCACGGAGGCGCACAAGATCCCGACGACGATCTTGTCGCGTTGCCAGCGCTATGACTTCAAGCTGATTCCCACCGCGGGGCTGACCGCGCACCTGGAAAGCATCCTGCGCGCGGAGAACATCCCTTTCGAACCAGACGGGCTGCGTCTATTGACCCGGCAGGCGGCGGGCTCGGTCCGCGACGGCCTGTCACTGTTGGATCAGGTGATCGCGTACGTGGGCGGCGAAACGATCACCGCTGGCGTGGTCTCGGAGGTCCTCGGGATAGCCGATCGCGCCTTGTTGGGCGATCTGGCTCGCGCCGTCCTGGCGCGTGACGCCGCGACCGCGCTTCGCCTCTTGGCCGCCGCCGCCGAGCGGGGGCTGGATCTGGGGCAACTCAGCCGGTCGTTTCTGGGACTGCTGCGGGACATCGAGGTTGTGGCCCGCATCTCGGACCAGCACCTTCTGACCGAACTGGTGGATGCCACGCCCGACGAGCTTGAGGAACTGCGAGCCTTCGCGGCGCAGGCCGGTCGGGCAACCTCGGTGCTGTTCGACAGGTGGGCCCGTGCCGTCGAGGAGTCCGGGCGCTCCTTCGCGCCCCGCCTGGTACTGGAAATGGCGGCGGTTGATTTGTGCCAAGCCGAACCCCTGGAACCCCTGGGCGATCTGCTGGACCGACTGGAAGCGCTGGAAGGTCGCCTCCTGTCGGGTGGCGGCAACCCGAACGTGCGTCCCACATCCCCGTCTTCGACCCGCATCGCGCCTTCCGCCGCTGCCACGCTTTCACGGGCTCCCGTCACTTCGGCGGTCGCTCCCGCGCCCGTCTCGCCCGCTCTCGCCATCTCGGTTCCCGCCTCGCCCGTCATTGGCCAGGCGGCTGTTGGATCCCTGCCTGCATCGCCCGTCTCTGCCGCCTCGCCGACCGAGGCATGGCGGCGCGCCAAAGCCGATCTCGAGCGCCGCCGCCCCCGCATCGGCGCGTTGCTGGCAAGCGCACATGTTCTGGAACTGGACGAGACCAATTTGGTACTGGGGTTTGCCGATCAGGCCGACGTCGACGCCGCCGGCAAGCTAAGGGCCGAAATCGAACAGGCACTGGGCGCCGAACTGGGGTCGACCATCCGATTGGTGGCCAAACACGACAAGGGCAACAACACGACGCCCGTGATTCGGGCCGAGGCCTCCGAAGAGGCCGATGCGCTGTTCGCCGACAAGAGAAAACGCGAACAGGAAGCCCGCCAGCACCCGCTGATTCAAAAAGCGCAGGATCTGTTCGGCGCGGCGATTCGGGAGATCAAGACGTGATCGAGGGCCCACACAACCCGGGCGATCTCCGTGACCTGATCCAGACCGCGCAGCGGATTCAGACCGAGGTGGCGCGGGTCAGGGACGAACTTTCGTTGAAGACCGCCGAGGGGGAAAGCGGGGGCGGCTTGGTGCGCTGTGTGGTGTCCGGTACGGGTGAGTTGCTGGAGCTGTCGATCGACCCGATGCTGCCGATGCTGCCGCCCCCCTCCGACCTGGCCCAACCGAATCCGGACAGCGTCGCGAACCGAAAAATGTTGGAGGATCTGATCGTCGGCGCGGTCAACGTCGCTCTGGGACGCGCCAGAGAGCTCGCCAAACACGAAATGGCGCAGGTGACGGGCGGATTGCCCATGCCACCCGGAATGTTCGGAGCCTAGCCCCATGGCCTTCGCGGGTCCTATCGCACGGCTGGTGCAACAGCTCGGCAAACTGCCGGGGATCGGGGAGAAAACCGCCGCGCGACTGGCTTTTCACATTCTGCGTGCCCCCGCCGAGGACGCCGCTGCCCTGGCCGCCGCCATAACCGAGGTTCGGCAGACCATTCGATTGTGCGCCGTCTGCTGCGATCTCACCGAGCGAGATCCGTGCGCCATCTGCTCGGACGCGCGCCGGGACGGCACCCTCCTGTGCGTGGTGGCCCAACCACAGGACGTGGTGGCGGTGGAGCGGGCGGGGGGATTTCGCGGGCGGTACCACATTCTGCATGGCCTGCTGTCGCCCCTTGACGGGATTGGGCCCGACGACCTGCGCATCACCGAGCTACTCAGGCGCTGCGCCACCGGCACCGGGGAGATCATCCTGGCCACCAGCCCCAGCGTCGAGGGCGAAGCCACCGCCATCTACATCGCCAAACTGGTCCGCCCTCTTGGCGTGCGGACAACCCGCATTGCCACCGGGGTTCCC
Organism: Pseudomonadota bacterium; assembly: GCA_031407985.1. Classification (GTDB taxonomy): domain Bacteria; phylum Myxococcota_A; class Polyangia; order Fen-1088; family Fen-1088; genus FEN-1088. The sequence goes on from JANOJB010000371.1 coordinate 12,224, forward strand.
ATGGGAGGCGAGCTGGAGTACACGGACCAGGTGACCTTGGCGCGCGCCATCGACGGAAGGCGGGAAATCTGACCGTGGCTGGTTGTCTTCGACCGGATACCCCGGAAGGCAACTTGAACCCGTCGGGACACGGTGTTATTTCTCATCACTCATTTCCATATCCATATTGATCCCGACGTGTTGAACTTGCCCGAAGGAGAATGATGGCCGGCCCCGACGTTATGTTTCCCGAGGAGCAGCAGCAGATCGCCATGGTCTGTCAGCGGCTTCAGCGGGATGCCAACGCCCAGGCGGTGTTGCTCATCGGACGCGATGGGCAGGCAATCGCCGAGGCAGGGGACGTGGAGGAACTCGATGTGACCTCGTTGTCGTCGCTGACGGCCGGCAACGTGGCGGCCACCGGGGGAATATCGAAGATTCTCCGCGAGAAGGATTTCACCAGCCAGTTCCACGAAGGCGAAAAGACCCACGTACACATCACCTTGGTCGGGGGGCGGGCTATTTTGGTCGTGCTCTTCGACGAACGGTCTTCGCTGGGCTTGGTCCGGCTGCGCGTGAAGAAGTCGTCCGATGAGATGGGCCGCCTGTTCGACCAGGTCGCGACCAAGGCCAAATCGAAGAGTCAGCCTTCGATCTTGACCGAGATTACGGACAAGGATATCGACAACCTTTTCAACGACTAGGTGAAGCCCGCAGGGACGCCCCACCCACATCCGCCAGATCCATGAGCTTCATCAACTACTCGTCGCGCGAAATCAACTGCAAGCTGGTCTATTACGGACCCGGGCTTTGCGGCAAAACGACGAACCTGCACTACATCTACGCCAAGACCAGCCCCGAGGCGAAGGGCAAGATGATTTCGCTGGCGACCGAGACCGAGCGGACACTGTTCTTCGATTTTCTGCCCCTGTCGTTGGGTGAGATTCGCGGCTTCAAAACCCGGTTTCACCTGTACACGGTGCCCGGCCAGGTCTTCTACGACGCCAGCCGAAAGTTGATTTTGAAGGGCGTGGACGGAATGGTGTTCGTCGTCGATTCGCAGATCGAGCGGATGGAAGCGAATATCGAATCCCTGGACAACCTGCGGACCAACCTGGCCGATCAGGGCTACGACCTCGACAAACTTCCGTACGTGATTCAGTACAACAAGCGTGATTTGCCCGGCGCCGCGCCGATCGAGGAACTGCGCAATCTGCTGAACCCGACCAAGGTGCCCGAGTTCGAGGCGTGCGCGACGACGGGGGTGGGGGTGTTTGACACGCTTAAGGCAGTCGCCAAGGCAGTCCTGACCGAGCTAAAGCGCGGAAGCTAACGTCCGGCGGCTGTCGAAGCCGCGGCCGTGTCAGCGACGCAGAACCGCGGTGGCGACCACAGCCGCCAACACTGCGTTGGCCACCAACCATGCGCGATCCAGAACGTCCGGAATGGCGCGAACGTCGAAGGTCGAGCTGACCGCCGCGAACAGCAACGCTCCGGCGATCCCGAAACCGAATCCCGCCAAGGTGCCACGCAATCGGCCCGCGCCGTAAAGCAACGCGGTCAAGCCGACAGGCAACAGTGCGCTCCAGATCAGCGGGCTACCACGGAATGCCGGGCGCAAGAAAGCGTCGGCACCATCCAGCGCCCCGGCGGCGGCCACATCGAGCACGCCCGACCCGAACCCCGATGGTCCCAGGAACGAGGGAACCCACGAGGGAAACCAAAAGGGCAGGAAACGCAACAGGAACAGCCCCGACGAGCCCAGGATCAGCCCGGCCGCGAATCCACCCCGCAAACGGACCAAACCCTGGCCGAAAGCACGTCCCCCACGGGAAAGGAACGCCACGCCCAACAGAGCAAGCACCCCGGCCAGGCCAAACTCCCCGGCCCCCCGCCCCGCTCGAATCTTGGTCAGCGCCGCCCGGGCGTCGACCAATCCGGCACCGAAGTGATCGTCGATGCGACCCGCCGAAATCGATCCTCCCGTCCGGGACCGCGGCTTGCGCGCGGTGTCGAGAAGAATCTCCTCGACCGCGTCGGGCTTGGTAACACCCGCGCCGACTACCAGCGCCGCCACGCCGGCCACGTGCGGGGTCGCCATCGATGTCCCCATGAACCACAGGTAGTCGGTCCGATCGGTGTTTCCCGGCACCACCGTGTTCTGCAGAACACCGTCCGGTTTGCCGTCACCGTTCTGATCCACGCGCACGTTGCCGCCCGGGGCCGCGATGTCGACCTGCGGCCCCCAGTTGGAATAGAACGTCGTGGTTTCGTCGAACTGCGTCGCCGCCACGGCGATCACCCCGGGATAACGCGCCGGATAGCTGACCTTGCCACGCCCATCGTTCCCGGCGGCGGCCACCACGGTTACCCCCTTGCCACGCGCGTACTTGATCGCGCTGCCGATGGCCCCGACGGGAAACGGCCCGCCCAGGCTCATGTTGATGACCTTGGCGCCATGATCAGCCGCGAACCTGATGGCCTGCGCGATCGCGGCCATGGATCCGGAACCGCTGGCCGACAACACCTTCAACGGCATGATGGACGCCTTGAAGGCCACGCCGCCGACCCCCAGCTTGTTGTGGGTCGCCTGCGCGATGGTCCCCGCCACATGGGTCCCATGTCCGTGATCGTCGGTGGCGTTGTCCGTATCGTTCACGAAGTTGTACCCCGGTACAAAAGTGGTCGCGGCAAGATCCGGCACGCGCGACACACCGGTGTCGATGACGGCGACGATCACGTCCGCCCCCTGCCCCAGTTTCCACGCATCCGGCAGGCCCACCTGACGCAGGTGCCACTGATACCGGTAGCAGGGATCGCTGGGGAAGTCCCGGTGATCGGCGCCGGTGGTACCTCCACATTCCGCCTGCATCGAACGATCGTCGGCCGCGGTGGTTTCCTGGGCGCGCTCGTCCCGAGGAATCGACGCCTCGACATCCCAATCGACGAATTCGACCCGTGGATTTTGGCGCAGGCGCGCCGCGGCCTCGGCGGCCGCCTGCCCTGACGAGAATCGCACCCGGTAGACGCGATCAACCGACGACCAACGGCTGATGGGCTGCTCGATCTCGGGGGTCGCGGTCAACTCGGCATCGGTGAAATCGTCCCAGTAATCGACAATCAAGCTGGAATTGCCGTCATCGAGCATAGCCACCGTCTGATCCCCCCAATCGGCCGGTGTTGGTCCAGGTTTGGTCGTGCTGGCCCGGGTGGGCGGTCCGTGCCACAGCCACGCGGTACCGCCCAGAACGGCGATCGAAAAGACAAACACCAGAGCCCCTCGTGCGATCCGCTGAGTCTTCATGGCTCATGAATGATACGCCTCCATGGCGTGGTGCGCCTGTTGTTGCCCTCGCGGCAAGCGTGAGCCGTTTATGGGGCTCACGGATACTCAGTGAATCCGGCGGTCCGGTTTGACCAAGCCGAACCTGTGGGATACGGTCGAGGCCCAGTTTTTTTTCTGTTTTTTCCTGATTTTCTCCGCTGTTGCGAGGAGGGTGCCGAGTAATGCCGCTGTCCGCCCAAACGCTCCAACGACTTCGAGTTGGGCTCGCAACCGTGCTCGTCGCCTTTCTGATGTTTGCTCCCTCCGCCGCGCGCGCCGAGGGCGAGGACCCCGTGTTGATCGAGAAGATCACGGCCCTGAACAAGCAGGCGCTGGACCAGTACAACAATCTGGAATTCGAGCAAGCGCGGAAACTGCTGAAAGAGGCGTTGGACATGTGCAGCGGCGCGGGTCTGGACAAGCATCCGATCAAGGCCCGGACGCACGTCCACATGGGTGTGGTTCTGATCGCTGCGAAGCAGCAGGAACTTGGCGTCAAGCAATTCAGGAAGGCGCTGGAGATTCAGTCGGACATCCAGGTCACCAAGGCCTTGGCCAATCCCGAAATCATCCAGGCGTTCGAGGAGGCCACGGCCGCCAACGCAGCGTCGCCGACGGAGGGTGCCACCGAGCCAGCAGCGCCCCAACCAGGTGGAGCTGAACCGGCGGAAGGCGGCGCGGGGGGCGAAGGGGAAGCGGACCAGGAACCGGCCGAGGACTTCAGCCATGTGCCGATCGCGAAGGGGAAGAAGGGCAAACCGATCACGATCGCGGTCAAGATTTCCCCCAACCTGACGGGATACAAGAAGGTGGTTCTGTCGTATCGAGCCGAGGGAGCCGAGGAGTTTTTGTCCCGCGACATGCAGCAGTCGGGTGACAAATACATCGGCCTGATCCCCGCCGACGCCACGGAAGGCAACGTGGTCACCTACTACGTCGAGGCCGAAGCGGAAGACGAGTCCGCCGTAGCGTCCAGCGGTTCGGAGGAAACACCCCACACGGTGTCGCTGTCCCGGGGCGACGAGGAAGACGAGGGTGAGGAAGGCGAAGACGAAGCGAGTCCTCCCTATTTTCTGGGCTTGCTTGGCGGCCTGGGTGTCGGGTACGCGACGGGAGCCGGGGAGGTGAACGTCCTGAACCCGGTCAATGCCGGCTTTGCTTCATCCGTCGGACAAATCACGGCCGAGGTGGGGTATTTTTTGGCCCCGCGATTCCGCGTCTCGCTCCAGTTCCGCTATCAGATGGTCTCGGGAACCACGCCCGTCAACCTGGCTAAGTTCGAGATGATGTATCCGGGATCGGTGAAGGATCCGAACGAATGTGGCGCCGACCGCCTGTGTTACGGCGTCAACAGCGCGTTCGCGGTACTGGCCCGTGGCACGTGGTTCTTTGGCGAGGGGACCATCCAGCCCTACTTCTCCCTGGCGCTGGGGGGAGGCGAAATCCGCCATGTGGTGACGTTCTCTTCGTTGCAGGGCGGGGTTTGTGGCGCTGGTATGGGTGGCCAGAAGTGCGTGGACACCGTATTGGCAGGTCCGATTTTCGCGGGTCCTGGTGGCGGTGCACTCATTAATCTCACACCCATGTTCGCACTGATCGCCGAAGTGAACTCCGTGCTGGGATTCCCCAAGTTCACGTTTCACCTGGACTTCAACGCCGGCGTCGCCGCGCGATTCTGATCCGGGCGGGTCGCTCTTCGATTCTGACGCCGCTTCGGGGGCGCTAACGGCCCTCCTCGGCGGTTTCCACCACGACGGGGTCGGCTAGGTCGCTTCGGGCTGCCAGAGAGGCTCCGGCTCGCCATAAAGGCGCGTGGCGTGACGGCTCATGACGAACAGCGCGTCCGACAGGCGGTTGAGATAGGGCAGCACCTGCGCGCCAATGGGTTCCGCGGCCGCCAACCCGACGACCAGCCGTTCGGCGCGGCGACAGACCGTCCGCGCCAGGTGAAGGTAGGCAGCAACCCAACCGCCGCCGGGCAACACAAAGCTGCGCAACTCGGGGAGGTCGGCGTTCCAGGCGTCGATTTCGCGTTCCAGGGCAATCACGTGCCGCGCCTCCGTGACGGGCTGATTCGGGTGGCGGTCTTCCAGCAGCGTGGCCAGATCGCTGCCCAGATTGAACAGCTCGTTCTGAATCCGCCGGAGCACGCGTTCCAACTCGGCCGCCCCCTCGGGAGCGCCCGGCGAGGCAAGCGCGGTCCGCGCCAGGCCCAGGCACGCCAGAAGCTCGTCAACGGTGCCGTAGGCCTCAATGCGCGGCGCGTTCTTCTTCACCGTCTGACCACCTACAAGCCGCGTTTCGCCGCCGTCCCCCGCCTTGGTGTAGATCCGGTTCAGCCTGACCATCCCTGCGTTATAGGGGACGTTCCCGATCAGGAGCAACCACCGGTCACCCTACCGTCGCTCGGTCGGTTGACTATCCCGGCCGAGGTCGCCGATTCACCGACGGGCCCGGGTTCGTGAACGAACTGCTGGACCGTCGGTGAGTCGACGGGGATCCGGTACCTAGGCGACGGCGTCCTTGGCCGCCTTGACCGGTCGCGCTTTCAGAACCTTGCGGGCGGGCTTGGCCTTGATCGTGATCGCTTCCTTGGTGAATGGATTGATCCCAGGACGCTCCTTGGTGGCCGCCTTCTTGATGACCACGAACTTGGCGAAGCCAGGGAGCACGAAGACCCCGTTCTTCTTCATTTCGCGATGACCCACACTGGCCAACGATTCCAAAACCCGGGCCACGTCCTTGCGTGCCAATTTTTGCTTGTGCGCATCCGCTACCGCCTGAATCACCTGAGACTTCGTCATCACCTTGGCCATGGGATCTCCTTGTCTATCTGTGGTCTGGGCTCGTCCTGCCGCTGCCGGTGACGCCTGCCGGGGCTTTCGGCGGCGCCGTAACTTGGTCCGGGACTTTATCAAGAAGAAACTCCGATCGATCGAAAATCGCGAAAAAACAGCCCAAAACTGCGCATTTTGTGCGACACGATCCGACAACGACGTAAGACATCCGCGTTATCGGAATTCTTTTTCGTGGCACCGGTCATGGGATTGCCCCGACACGCGGATCGGCGGACTGGCCGACCCTGGCATTCGGGACATACCCGGTTACGATCGCGCTGTGGATCTTCTCGCTCGCATCAAGCGGTTGGCGGTCGCGCGCAGGGTGCAGTTTACGTTGAAGGCCCAGGTCGAACGCCTTCGGGACCATCTGTCCGTGGAGGACGTTATCGAGTCCATCGTCAACGCGAACGCAATTAAGAAGGTGTTACGCTCCCGATCGGCCCGGCGAACCTCGGCAAGCGAGCGGTTATACGTTATCGAAAGCCCTACCTTCGGGGGCCTGTGGGTGTACACAAAGGGAACCATCCGGCGTACCGGTGAACAGGAGGTCTTCTATGTCTTCATCTCGTCGAAACTCTCCGATTAAACCCGAGGTTTGCCCCACCTGTGGTCGCCGTTCTCTCCGGCCTGTGATCGAGGACGTGCCTATCACCGTTGGAAGACGCAGCCACCTGCTGCGAGCCGTACCCCACGAGCATTGCTCGCACTGCCAGGAGCGCATATTTGGCTTCGAGGCGAGCCAGATGCTGGACGCCTTGGTACCGAGCATGGCGAGGCGACGCGCGGCCTAGCCAGTGCACTTGGCCCCAGCGGTTGGCGGCGCCCACAAAGTCACCCATGCCTGGACGGCTGCCCAGTGCAGAGATAGCCTCGGACACCGGACGCTGGGAACGAAAGAATGGCATCGGACGAAAATCAGCGCCTGGCCTTCGACTATTTTCTTGCGCGGTTTCGAGATCAAGCGCCTTCCGACCGCTCAGATCTTCAGCGAATTACCTCGTGGACGGACTCCGCCCTCGACACTTACTGGTCAAAGCAGTTCAAGCGTTTCGTGGTACGAGCCCGCTCGGGCAAGGATCGGCACTGCAGGGTCGGTCAGGCCTTCCGTAGGTATTCGACATGGGAGAGGTTCAAGAAGCTCGTGTCGCAAGTTCCCGAGGCTTCGTCCGACTACACGTCGCTCATTCACGACAACATCATCGTATTCGAATTCTTCATGCCATTGACCAACGAAGAACATCTACGAACGTCGCTCGACGCGCTCTTCTACAAGGACACGATCCTCGGCCTCCTGCGGAGTATCGATAGCAGCAAGCTGGCCCTTCACTTTCCACGCGGCCCCCAGAACGATGACGAGTACCTTGATTGTGTAGTGACTTGGATCGGCGATCACTTCGGAGGCTATTCAATCAGTCATGTGAGCGGCCGCTTTCGCGCAGGCGCTATCGTCACGCTGCAATCTGCGACGAAGATTCAACAGGATGGATCTCGGTATCTCGTCGATGAGACCACGGCGGTGGTGCGCTTTATCTTTCCCTGCGGCAAACCTACCCGCCGAGAAGCCCCCTTGTCGTCGGAGGCCTTCGAGGAAGCCTTCCTTAGGACGGAGGTTCCACCAAACGCCGACGTGCTCGCCGAGGCCGCCAAGATTCGATGGGCCTTCGGGGTCCTGTTCGTCCAAAGCATCGTCCAGGTCGTAAACGGCGAGGCCGAGATTTGGATGGTCGAGAGCGGAATGCACAATCGGCTCCACATATGGCGCGTCGAGCCAACGGAGTCCTAGCATGAAGAGAGGCGAGGATGTCCGATCGTGGCTCCGCAGGCGCGGACACGGGACAGTTGTGGCCAAGATCGACATTGCCATCCGGAAATGGGCGCGGGAGGGCAAGAAGACCCGGCGCAACTGGTGGGACATTCTCGCAGGCGACAAGAATGGCAACCCCAGGCGCGTCCATGGGATTGCATTTCCCGTCATAGAGGCCGCGCGGCGTCGCCAAATGCGGCTCAAGTTATCTAGCAGGGCCGTTCAGATCCGCCGGAAGGTCGTTGATGGTTCGGCTCCGAAGACGAAGAGAGGAAGGGCCGAGAAAACCCAACCTACAAGGTCGGCACTGATCCGGAAGAGCTTGGAGGTTCTCGAAATGAAGTCGGTGTCACCAAGACCATTCATCAAATGGGCAGGCGGAAAACGCCAACTTTTTGCCGAGATTGATAAGCGAGTTACTAAGCCGTACCGGACGTACCATGAACCTTTCTTGGGCGGGGGTGCCGTATTTTTCGCACTCTCACCACCTACCCCAGCCTTTTTGTCGGATTCCAACGAGCGACTTGTTCGGTGCTACAAGGGTATCAAAAACGACGTTATGAACGTCATCACGCTGCTGAAGAAATATGAAAAAGATCGCGGAAACCGCGATTTTTTCCTGAAGCTGCGGGAGTCAGACATTGATGGCGTCGCCGAAGACTATGAGGTCGCCGCGTGGTTCATCTTCCTGAACAAGACGGGCTTCAACGGCCTGTATCGAGTTAACAGCAAGAATCGATTCAATGTCCCCTATGGGGACAACAGGACCGCTCTGATCTGTGACGAAGAGAACCTCATGGCGTGCAGTTGCGCGCTCAAGAATGCGACAATCACACACGAAGACTTTTCCGAAGCACTACGGCGACCACAGCCCGGCGACCTGGTTTACCTCGACCCGCCTTACATGCCGTTATCAGCGACCTCCTACTTCACCGCGTACACAGCTGGAGGATTCTCGTATCAGGACCAAGAACGCCTTCGAGACGAAGCGCTTCGACTCAAACGGAAAGGAGTACACGTACTCCTTTCAAACTCCTCGTCTGCCGCAAAGCTGTATGACAAGAAGGACTTTATTTTAAGCCGTGTCCTGGCAACACGCCTTGTGAACAGCAAAGTCGAACGGCGAGGCAAGATCGCCGAGCTACTCATCAGAGGTAGGAATGCCGGGTAGGGCAGTTGCCGTTAAGAACGGCGATGACTTGGTGCAAAGTGTCGCGGATCTGGCGATTGCACTGGGGCTTCAAGTTCGGACGCAGGTGCGGGTCGCGCGCCGCATCTGGGGTGCCGTCCGTCGCATCGATGTCGTTCTGACTCACGAAGAAACCCGCCGCACCCTGGGCGTGGAATGCAAGTTCCAGCGCGAGCAAGGAACGGCCGAGGAGAAGATCCCTGCCACCATCCAGGACATCGCAGCCTGGCCCATTCGTGGCATCGTGGTGTTCGCCGGAGAAGGCTTCACCCCCAATATGCGATCGTTTCTGATCGCGAGTGGCAAGGCGATCGAGTTCGGCGAACTGCGAGAGTGGCTGATTCTCTACTTCGGCCTGCCGCAGACATTAACATCGCCCGACGAAACAGGCAGACCGGGCAGCTGACGGTCCAACTTAACCGGCGGCCCGACCATCGGCTAGTGCCGCGAGGGACCATTCGTTGTCGACCCGACCAGGGCGTGACTCAACTTGTTCGCCGGACGACGGGGCGAGAGATTCAAGTCTGAGGCGTGCGTGGGCCACCGCGGCATCCGAGATGTCGTTGCCCATGAAGAGACATCCGGCACGCACTGCGGCTACCCCAACGCTTCCCGAACCCATAAATGGATCAACCACCAAATTCCCAGGCGCAGCACTTTGTCGAATCAGGATCTCCGAGAGTTCGACTGGCTTCTCTGCCGGGTACCCGGCACGAATTCGCGCCATTGGAATGACGTCTGCAATCGAAAGATCCTGCAGCCGCCGTTTTCCCTTTTCGAAAAACAAGATGAATTCGTATCTGGATCGATAGTGATAGCCCATTCCGATACTTTTCTTGTCCCAGACCAAAGGTTTCCAAAAGCGAAATCCGGCGGATTCGGCCATCGGCTTCGCAATGAAGGCAGTCTCGGGATCGCAGAAGAGATAGAAATGTGTGTCCGGTTTCAAGACCCTAAATATCTCGGCGAAGAGATCGGGAAACCGTGCGTTCGGAAAGATCTGAAACCACGGATTGCTTGAAGCCTTGCTCACCTTCAAACGAGTGGTTGTTCCGACCGCACGATGTTTTTCCAGGGATTCGTACGGCGGGTCCGTGATCAACAAGTCGACGGATGACCGAGGAAGAGAACGAAGCCAGTCCACTGCGTCGGAACATGCAAGGTTCAGGTCTGCCATGGCGCAGAACGGTACTACTAAACATATGAACAGGTCAAGGTCGCGCTGGGGCTGGAGTGGGCTGGGCTGGGCTGGGCTCGACAACAGGGAGCAATCTCTTGCTGAGGTCGTTGCGCCCGAACGTGCTAAGCCGTTGCGCATGGCGAACGTCGACGACCTACAGAAACAGCACGAGGCACGGCTGGACGCGTTCCTTCGCGAATTGGCGGGCGACGGACAGGTATCCGACCTGGCCTTGGCGCGGGCGCTGATCCACCGGGGGGTGCATTTGGCGATCG
>JANOJB010000022.1:0-26475 GCA_031407985.1 Pseudomonadota bacterium
GAACTTTCAACCGGTCGCGGGATCGCGGTTGATCTCGCGCGAGCACTACCTGACCTGGCAGCCCGAAGTTCTTGGCCCCTATCTGCGGGCTGGACGATTCTTCGCCCCGTTCGGGCTGCGCATGGCCGAACACATCACGTATGTGCGGCGCGATCTGGGGTTCAACCAACTGGAAGAGTCGTACAACGTGTCAGGCGGCGTGGTGCAGGCGGGGTGGGAACTGCATGTGACTGCGTTCGCGCCGGACTTCGTCCGTGGAATCGGCGGAACCGAGAAGGGTCTGGCCGCCTACGGTGAACGCCGCGTCTTGAACGACGTGGTCGTTCTTGGCGCGCAGACCCGGCTGGCGTTTGGCGTCGGTGTTTCACGGTTCGTGGTGGGCGGCGTGGCCAAGGTTCATGTCGAAAAATTGCGGACGCTGTTTCTGGTCGAAGCCAACGGCGTGACGTCCAGGTTCGAATCCGATGTGGTGGGTACGCGCGGGCAGTTCGTCGGCGCCGCCGGTTTCGCCGTGCTGCCGGTTCGCGGATTGATGATCACGCTGCTGGGTGAACGCAATCAGATCGACATCCAGGTCCGTGACGCGGCTTTGTCGGCGGGGACGGCGCTGCTGAACTGGTTTCCCTATCCGCATATTGAGGTGCAGGTCGCGGGCAGGGTGCAACTGCCGGCGGGTGGGCAGACCGCGAAGACGTTGCTGGCTCAACTTCACTACTACCTGTGAGACAACGAATGACGCCGGCAAAGGACGCACCGTGAAATACCTTGTCGCCGCGTCGTTGTGCCTGTTGACGCCTGCCTGCGGGACGTCCCCCGCTGTCCCGGAACATCCGACTTGGGCCGATGTCGAGCCCATCCTTCGCGCCGAGTGCACGCATTGCCACGGACCGACCGCACGCGAAACCGGGGCGTCCGGGGCGCTGGTCTACCGGTTCGACTTTTTCGAGATGACGCCGTCGGTGTGCGGCGATGCCGCGACCGCGCTGACACCGCAAGGCATGGCGCTGGGTTGGGCCAAACTGATCGGGTCGTCCATCAAACCACCGTCGGGCGGGGAACGTGCCCGCATGCCTCCCGCACCGGGACCCGCGCTGGCGGATTGGCAGCGCGAGACGTTGTTGCGGTGGAGCGCGGCGCCGCTGAGAGGTGTGCCCGACGTCGGGAATCGCCGTCCCGGCATTCAACTGGCGGCGGATTCGGGTGTTGCCGACGCGCTGTTGTCGTTCACCGCCACCATCGATGATCCTGACGGCGAGCCCGTGGTCGGCCTGCTGAAGATCGGGGATCTGGCGCTTCAGATGGATCGCCCGGGTTCGTTCTCTGCCTCGATCGACACGCGCGCGTGGACCGCGGCCAGCTATCCGATCAGCGCCACGCTTTGCGACGGCTGGGACGCCGTCAGCTACCCGCTGGGCAACGTTCAGATCCTGCACAAGTAGATTGGGGCCCGGTTTCAGGCCGCGATCTGACGGGTCTCGCGGCGGCGGCGAACAACGACGAACGTCGTCACCCCGGCCAGGCCGCACAGACCGACGGCCAGCAGAGTCCGCCAACCGCCCAGGCGCCCGCCCCCGAACCAGGACCCCGCGCCGGTCGCGCTTTCCATGCGCGCCAGTCCGTCCGGCGCCAGACCAGCGGTACGCGCCCGATCGATCAACCGCCGGGCCGTGTCGTTGTCCCCCTTCTTGAGGGCCAGCGCCCACTGGAACGAAATCGTCCGCGCGTCCGCGGGAGCAACCGCGGCCAGAGCCTTGGTGCACGACTCAAGCACACCGACGTCGGACAGCCGCAGACCAAGTTCGCATTCGAGGTGATGGGCCGCGAGAAGCGTTTCCTTGTCCTTCGCCAGGTGCTTGACGACCTCTTTGACGTCCTCGATGTCGGCAGGCGGCAGCGCGCCCTCTTTCGCCAGGATCAAGCGCACGAAACGCGTGTAGTCGGCGGCAAGCACGCCGGGCAGACCCATGGCCTGGCGGCACGCCAGGATGGCCTTGCCCGGATCGCCAGCCGCCTCGTACGAGGCGCAGAGCTTTCCCCATGCGGTGCTTCGATCGGGTACCGCCTTGGCCAGGGCGCGGTAGTAGCGGATCGCTGCCTTGTGATCGCGTTTGCCGGTGGCCGTGGCGGCCCGTTCGATCATGTCCTGTAGGTAATAGGCGAATTCCAGCGGGGACTGATTTTGCAGCGCGATGGCCGGAACGCCTGCTTCGGGATCGTTATCGTCGATTGTGAATTTGGCCGGCGGCGCTTGCGTGGAGGTCCCCGCCGCGTCGGCGGAACCCAGCCCGCCCAGCATCAAGCCGGCGACCATCAATGCAACCGCCGTGCGACCGGTTCGCCTGATCCGCGACCGCAACCGCCGCGAGAACGCATGGGCAAAGGTCACCAAGCAAACCAGACCCAAGACACCCCAAGCCATGACGCGTCCCCTTGATCCCAGCACATGTGGTGATAACGCGGCCAGCGCCGCCGCCGCTCGCTTGGTTTCCTCGTGCCCGGGGGCCACGCGCCGCAGATCCTGTAGACAATTTTCGATCATCGATGCGTCTCCCCATTTCACGGCGATGTCACAGCGGGCCGCGTACCCCCATGGTTCGTCCGATGCCAGGCGTACTGCCGCGCTGGCGAGCACCGTCGCGCGCAACAGATCGTCCGTGGTCGGACCACCCGGTTTGCCCATCAAGCCCGCGACCTCGGTTCGCAAGGCGCGCGCGCCACCAACCAGGGGTCGTTCCGAAGGTGGCACACCCGCCGCGGGACCCGCGACGGCGGCTTCGTGCGGCAGGCCATGCGAGCCCAACAGCACGACGGATAGGGAGAAAATCACATGGCGCATGGGCCTCGGTGCGGGCCTTATAGCAGCGGCACTTCGTCCGTCACGTGACGTTTCGGCGGCCAATCGATGGCGAAATTATGTCCACCGAAAATCGGAGACAAGTGTCCGAAAATCGAACGATCATGGTCACGCGGCGCATCTCGTGGACATGCCTTTTCAGACACTTAGCGCGGCGACAGACGGCACGATTCTTGACGGGCGTCGGGTACAACCGTGTCGACATTTCTTGCTATTTGCCGCGTTTTTTCGATTGGTCTCTGCGTGACCGTGATCGCCAGTTCTTCAATGGGCTGTGGCGGATCGGGTGATCCCAACCGAAATCCGGGCGGGCCATTCACGAACATCGGCGTGGGCGATGCCGGTACCCAGGCTGGTGGTGACGCGTCCGGCGGCGCCACCGCCCGGGACGGTAGCGTGGATTCGGGCGACGCGCGCAGGGACGGCGCTGGCGGCACGGGCGGTACGACAGTTACGACGGGAAGCGGTGGCATGACCGGCACGGTGGATGGCGGCACGCCGGATGTTCCCGTAGGTGGCGGTGGCGGCATTGGCGGCAGCGGTACGGTCACCGGCTCCGGTGGCATGATCGGTGGCGCCGCCTGCCAGGAGTGCGAAGCGAAATACTGCCAGGATTCGAAGGACTTTTACGACATTTGCATTTCGGGCAAGGACCCGACTACCGGGATGGTCTCCACGTCGATGGCGCCCATGTCCCAGGGCACCCCCAGAAAGACCCTTTGTCAGGATGTGTTGACGTGCGTGCGCGGCAACGCTTCTTGTCTGGGCTGGGGGGCAACCGAAAGCGTCGAGCCTTGCTGGTGCGGCAAGGACGTAGGCGGCGTTCAGTGCCTGAGCGGAATGGCCGCGGGTCCCTGCAAAGCGGCCATCGAACGGGCGGCGGAGCCCGAATCCCCGGCGGCGTCCGTTGTTGGCGAAGCCGTCGCCAATCGGCTGACCGATCCGGCTTTTGGTTTGGGAGCCGCGGTGAACCTGATTCAGGAGTGTGATTTGCAGTTCTGCCGCGGCGTCTGCCTGGGGCTTTCGGGAAGTGGAGGTTTCAGCGGTACCGGAAGCGGGGGAGGTGGTGGGACGCTGAACGTGGGTGGCGCATCCGGAACCGGAGCCGCGGGCGCCGCATCGGGGACTGCTGGTCGCGCGGGCGGTGCATCGGGTACGGGATCAACCAGCGCGGGCGGTTCGTCGGCGGTTGGCGGCATGAGTGGTGGAGGAACGGGCGGAGCGGGAGGCGCGACCACCTACGTGATGTGTCGCAGCTGCGAGACGGCACAATGCCCGGAAGTAGTGGCCGGGTGCGACCAACTTTCGGGAGTCGCCGCCGCGGGTACCGGGATGGGAAAACCTCGCAAGGAATTGTGCCTGGATCTGGTGAACTGCGCGCGCTCGACCAAATGCGCGAAGAACATGGGCGACCTGCAGCCCTGTTTCTGCGGCACTGCCGGGGATATCCCCTGCCTGACCGGTGCGGCGAACGGGGTTTGCAAGGCCGTGGTCGAGGCGGCCGCCGAATCGGCCGAAGCGGGCGTGGTTGCGGACCGCTTCTCGGCGGTTGAATTCGCGATTGGGGGCGCGGTGGGGCTGTTGGCATGCGATTACGAGTTCTGCGCTGGCCAATGTGCCAATGGTGACGCCGGCGCAACTGGGTCGGGCGGCCGAACGGGCACCGGCGGCGCGCCGGTGATTCCGCCACCTCCGCCGCCAACCAGTACGGGTGGCGCGCCGGTGGTCAACACGGGCGGCGCTTCGGGGACCGGTGGGGCGCCGGGCTCGGGCGGTTCGGTGGGCTCGGGCGGCGGCGCGGTTGCTTCGGGTGGAACACCGGGCAGTGGCGGCGTCGTCGCCTCGGGCGGCGCGGTTGGTTCGGGCGGAACGCCGGGCAGCGGCGGCGTCGTCGCTTCGGGCGGCGCGGTTGGTTCGGGTGGTGCCGTGGCGTCGGGTGGGCAGAATTCCAGTGGGGGCGCCGGCGGCGTGCCCACGGGCCCATGTCCGGATTTGGACAACAACGGCACCTCCGACTGCCAGGAATCCATGGCGGTCAATTCGGGATTTCATGCGAGCGCCGACTACTGGACGGTCGAGGATTTCATGACCCAGGCATGGGGCGCGATCCGAGACGCCGCCGGCAATTCCGCCTCGGGGGGGCTGGGGGTCACCAACGCCAGCGTCGTCGACGTCGACGGAATGACCGAGGGTGGATCAAGGCAGTGCGT
Source organism: Pseudomonadota bacterium (assembly GCA_031407985.1). Taxonomy (GTDB): domain Bacteria; phylum Myxococcota_A; class Polyangia; order Fen-1088; family Fen-1088; genus FEN-1088. The sequence goes on from JANOJB010000022.1 coordinate 5,065, forward strand.
GCGCGTGACCGCGGGGATCGCGTACCGCCTGGCGCTTCAGGCGTTCATCCCATCGGGCCAGGGATCCGGCTCGGGTAGCGCCAGCGTCCGGTTCTACGCGTCCACCAATTGCGTCGGCACGGCTAGCGGCTTCTGGCAGACGGGGCAACTGGGCGACACCAACGGCTGGAGAACGATCGAGGGCACAACGACGCCTGCCCCGGTCGGTGCCCAATCGATGATGCTGCGCCTGGTGGCGTTGAAGTCGTTTCGGAACCCCGCGTTCACGATCTTCTTCGACAACGTACTGCTGAAACCGCAGTGAGGGCCTTTCGGATGTTTTCTGTGCATCGTGCCTTTCGGGGATTCCGTCGGGCCGCGGTTGCGATGGCGTTCTTCGGCGTGGTCGCGGGCGCGACCCATCTTTCCGGATGCAAGGCCCCGGGGGGGCCCGGGCAGGTCTCGGACTGGGACTGGAAACCGAAACAGGACGGCGGTCTGGGCGTGGACGCGCGTGTTCTGACCGCGACGTGCGAGCCCGCGCAGGGATCACACTCTATGCCCGCGCGCTCCAGCGCGATGTCGACCACGGTGCTCGCCTCGGGCGCGCGCACCGTATCCACAGAGGATCTGTTCGGCCTGTTCAAGGCCAACTGCGGCGGATGCCACGTCGACGCGAGTCTGGGAAACTTCCACGTCACGTCGAAAACGTTCAGCCAGGTCAATGGCGCCGACGTTCTTGCCGCGATCAGAACGGACGATCCCGCCAAATACATGCCTCCGCAGGGGGCCGGCGGAAAACCCTTTTCGATGCGCGCACCCACGGATTCGATCTCGGAACTCGCGCGTTTGCTGGAGTACTGGGTGGCGCAAGGGCGTCCGGATCTTCAGTTCACGATTCCGTCCCAACGCACGGAGGGGGTCGAATCGTTCCTTCTATCGCCCGACGTGGGCAACGCGCTAACTGATATTGGAAACTGCGTCCCGGGCGCGTTGATGTTCGGTGCCGGTGGCGATCACGTCACCGACCGGGACGATCTGTTCGCCGCCGCGACAGAGCTGCCGGACAGTCTGATGGAGACCGATCTGTTCACGCTGGACGCCGCCGAGTTGGCCAGAAACCGCGTGGTGGCTTTCGCGCCCGCCTATCCCCTGTGGTCGGACGACGCGGGCAAACTTCGCCACATCCGGGTGCCCAAGGGCCAGACGGTGAAGTTCGACAAGCAGACCCAGTCCTTCAAGATTCCGCCCAACACGCGTTTCTACAAGACCTTCCTGAAGAAGGTCATCGACATCGACGGCAACGAAACCTTCCGCAAGATGGAAACCCGCTTGATCGTTTCGCGTCCCGACCGGAAGCTGCCCGACGGGACGTTCCAGCCGACCGCGCTGTTTGGCACTTACGTATGGAACGGGGAGGAAACCGAAGCCCTTCTCTCCAAACTTCCGCTGCGCGACGGCACGCCTTTCACCGACAGATTGCTTACGTACACCGTCGATGAACCCAAGGAGGCGGCGATTCGGGCGTCCATGCCGGCCAACCTGCGGTACGAGCTGGAGGTGGTGAACCCCACATTGAAGCGGCGCTACGCCGTACCGGGCAGTCAACGTTGCATCCAGTGTCACATGGGATCGACGGCCGCCGATTTCGTGCTGGGATTCCTACCGATTCAGATCGCCCGCCGCCCCGAGGGCGTGGGCGGTATCTACGAGCCGGCCGGGCCGGACGAACTGGCGCAACTGCAACGATTGATCGACTACGGCGTCATTACCGGCATTTCGTCCGAAGCGGATATCGTGCCGCTGGAAAAATCCCAGGGATCCCGCAAACCGCGCAACGATCACGAGTTGAAAGCACAGGCCTACCTGCTTGGCAATTGCGCGCACTGCCACAACCCGCGGGGATTTCCTTCGGTCAAAAGCTCGGATCTGAAGGACCTGCTGGACTTCATGCCGTCCGCGGCGGGCGGCATCTTTCAGTTTCCGCTGGACCGATTCAGTCCGCTGCGCGTGCGCGGTCAGGACCAGAACGTGCCCATCCCCTACATCACGCCGTCGCTACGCGAGTACCCGGCGGCGCCCGACACGACAGCCTTTTGGACACGCAAGTTTTGGGACAATTGCGTGGGGGACGACCCCGTGACCAGGTTTTTCTGCGGGGAAAGCAAATCCCCCGCGCCGGTGAACTTCCCCGCGCCGTGGCGAAGCCTGATGTATCGCAACGTGGACACACCGTTCATGTACGCGGACGATTTCGCGATTTTCCCGCACATGCCGATGCACACCGCTGGATTCGATTGTCGCGCGCCGCGGATCTTGGGCGACTGGATGGTCAGCATTCCGGCGGTCCGCAAGGACACATCGATCGGAGAGGACGCCGTTCCCAACAGAGGTAAGGTCGACAGCGCGCCGCAGCCGTACGTCGAGGTGGGGCCGGAGGATCCGAGGTTCGCGACCGCCACCAGCGCGGCGGAGAAGCGTCTGAAGGAATTCCACCAGGGCGGGCGGTACGGTTTTTGTCCCGACCAGTTGGACATCGTTGATCGGGCCGTGGTGAAGGCCGGCACGGGAGTGCCGCGGTCCGTCGAAATCTATGACCCAATGGACCCAACAAAAATGATTCAGCCCGACGTCGGCGTCCCCGCCCGGGCACACTGGGTGATCACGGACGTGAGCGATCCGCCGGGTGATTGGTACCCGCGCCGTCCGGATTGGAAGAACGTCCTGGTCGCCCAGACGATCGAAACGGATGCTACGGGCACGGCTATCGACAGGGCCGAGAAACTGCGGGTGCGAACCGACGCGCTGGAAGCCCTGAACGACATCAAGATCACGCCCGAGCTGCGGGATTTTGCGCTGAAGGAAATCCCGTTCGGCCTGTGGGAAAAGAAGGCCGGTTGCCAGTGGGAGTCGGAGCGGACGGTGTCATCGTTCAATGGCACCGATCGGTGGCGCTGGATGGATGGGACGAATCCGGCCGCCGATGCGCCGGTCTATATGCAGTCACCGGGTTCGGCCGTGTTCAACAACATCTGCGTCAACTGCCACGGCCCCGCGGTGGATTCGAAAGGCCTGTTGGCCGATGCCATCATGAACATGACCGGAGGTACGGCACGCGTCGCCAACTTCCGCGACGGTTTGCTGGGAGGGCCTATCCCGGGCGCCAACCGCATGCGGGTCTTCGATCCGTCGATGGTCACGGTCGGGCTTCTCCCCGATGCGCTTGCCAAGGTGCCCCCGGGATCGACGTCCGGACTGACGGCCGACGATTGGGGAGGGCGGTACATGGCCTGGATGGCGTTGGGGGGCACCAATGCCGTGTTGCCGTACGCCATACTGAATCTTGTAGGTGCGACGAAGGTACTGGGGGTCGCGCGGCCCGGCAACCGCATCGTCACCGCCGGATCGCCGAACATGTTGATGTTGGCTCAGACGTTGTGCACGCACGTGCTGCCCGCGGCCGGCCAGAACGTCGGTGACCTGGCGCTGGACATCGCCTACGGAGGAATCAAATGGGATGGGGCCACCGGCCTTATCGACAAGAACGCCGACGCCGAGATGTGGCAGCGGTTGTGCGGCCTCAACAACCGCCAGATCGTGCGCGTGCCGTACGTGGAGCAATGGAAGGCCGAGGACCTCGCCAAAGGATCGCTGATGATCAATCGACGGGAGTCGTTGTACTTCGCTGACGCCTACCCGGCGGACGCCGAGGTCATGGACCATCGGGGCAATATCGTCCGCGGCGTGAAGCCGGACAACCTCTTCCCCGTTTGCTTGCGGAAGCCCAGCGATCCCGCGCAACTGGCGCTGTCGGACAAGTACATCGCCGACCATCCGTTCGGGTCCGCCAAAACCAGGTTGCCGTACTGTCCCGCCGAGTTGTTCGCGCCCGATCCGCAGAAATGGAAACTGAAATCCGAGTTCGAATCGGTGAACTTCGTAACCACGTACATCGACGGGGACAAATGGGCGATGCGCGGGGCAGCGAACGCGGGGTTGGTCGTGTTCCTGTACCTGGACCAGCTGGTTCGCGGCCAGGTCGCCACGAAGCCTTCTTACAACCACTGCGAACTTCTGAAGAAGTAGATGGACCTCGCGGTTGCGCGCGCGTCGAAACCATCGTTGCCCCTGCGGGCGGTTTGGTCGATTCTGGTTCCCGCCACGCTGACGGGCCTTTTCGTCCGTTTCGGACTTCCCGGCCGCGTGTCTGGAGACGCGGGTCCGGCGACCAAGCTGCTCGCGCGCTCCACGCAGGAAAACCCGCTGATCGTGTCGGCGGCCCTGTTCGTGCTGTTCGCGGCGCTGGTGGGTTATTGGCGGCGGCGCCTGCCAGGCGTGCCCTGGTTGGCCCCGGTTGGCGCGGCTGCCGTCGTTCCGCGATCCCGCATGCGCCGCGTGCGGGATTTCGCGACCCTGGTGCTGGCGGTCGCGCTGGCCGTCGTGGCGGCGCTGGTGGTGCGCGGCAGCGTTGTCGAATCGTATCAAGTGGTCAGTGCGTCGATGGTTCCCACATTGGAGCCGGGAGATCGCTTGCTGGTCGACAAGCGCGCGTTCGGTTTTCGCCTGCCGTTCGGCGCGCGCCCTGCTGGGCCCCGTCAGCCGGGGCGTGGTGAGGTGATCGTCTTTCGGGCCAAGGGGATTCTGGACGCGGCCCGCGAGGAAGCGGCGGCACCGCGCGAGCTGGTCAAACGGGTCATCGCGCTGCCCGGTGAACGCGTCACGATGAACGGCGGTCATCCGGTGATTGACGGCCGCCAGGTTCGAAGCTGCGAGGCGGGAGCTTACGTTTACCTTTCCGCCGGGCGCGAGACACGCGGTCGACTGGCCGTTGAATTCCCCGCCGCCACCGGCCCCGAGGGGGCCTACTTGACGGTGCAGGAACCAGGAACACTGCGATCGTTCACCGGATATACCGTCAAGCCGGGGGAGGTCTTCGTGCTGGGGGACAGCCGCGGTTCCAGCAACGACTCACGCAGCTGGGGGGACGGCCAGGGCGCCGGCGTTCCCCTGTCGCTGATCGACGGCCGGGTTGGCCGCATCGCATTTGGGACCACGCGCGCGGATCACGTCGATTGGGGACGTGTGGGCCGATCGCTCCATAGCCTGGAGGTGCGACTGCCCGGTCTGAATATCGAGCCGTTAAAGGCGGGGATCGCACGCTGCCTTCGTGATAATCACCTGTCCGATGGATCGAAGTGATTCCTTGGGGTTCCCCTCGCTTCCCCGACGAATAGTCGCCGAGGCGGTCGGTACGGCGCTGCTGCTGGCAACGGTGATCGGGTCGGGCATCATGGCCGAACGCCTCGCGGCCGGGAACGTCGCGCTGGCGCTGCTGGCCAACACGGTCGCGACGGGGGCGGGTCTGGTGGCGCTGATCCTGACCTTCGGCGGCATCTCGGGCGCACACTTCAATCCGGCGGTCACAGTGGCCGACGCCAGCCAGGGGGGGCTCGGGTGGCGGGATGTCGCTCCGTACATCGCGGCGCAATTGATTGGCGCATTTGCCGGCGTGGCGATCGCGCACGTGATGTTCGACGCGCCGTTGTTCAGCGCCTCCCGCCACGCGCGTTCGGGCCTGGGCCAGTGGGCGGGGGAGTTCACGGCGACCTTCGGATTGATCGCCGTCATCCAGGGTTGCTCGCGAACGCGGGCGTCCGCGACACCGTTCGCGGTGGCGGCATACATCACCGCCGCGTACTGGTTCACGTCGTCGACGTCCTTCGCGAACCCCGCCGTCACGCTGGCGCGGGCCGCGTCCGACAGCTTCGCCGGGATTCGCCCCGCGGACGCGCCGGGCTTTATCGTCGCGCAGGCGATGGGTGCGCTGAGCGCGACGCTGCTGTTCCGCTGGTTGGTACCGATTCCAAATCGCGGGAGCGAACAGATCGTGACACAGACCGACAACAAGGAGAACGCGGCATGACGGTGGTGAAGAAACGGGTGTTGTTCCTTTGCATCCACAACTCGGCGCGAAGTCAGATGGCCGAGGCGTTCTTGAAGGATCTGGCGGGGGATCGCTTCGATGTGGAGAGCGCCGGGCTGGAGCCGGGTAAGCTGAATCCCCTGGCGGTCGAGGCCATGCGACAGGCCGGATTCGACATCGGTGGGAACGCCACGCAGTCGGTATTCGAGTTGTTCAAGAGCGGACGGCGTTTCCAGTACGTGGTCAGCGTGTGCGACGAGGCGTCCGCCGAGCGCTGTCCGATCTTCCCGGGTGTCACGACCAGGCTGAACTGGAGCTTCGCCGATCCGTCCACATTCCAAGGCTCGGAAGGTGAGCGCCTGGAACAGACCATCCGCGTGCGCGACGAGATTCGCGAAAGAATTCGGCGGTGGGTCGAAGTGGAGGAGGGGAATCAGCCGCTATTCGGCCGCGGCGGCTGAGCGGGGTTCTTTGAACGATTTAACGCCGCGATCGCGCGAGAATTCGACCGTCCGCGTATTGCACGAAGACGTCCATCGTGGACTTAGCCCATGAACTGGCCACGACCGGAATCGTGGTCGCCGAACCCGAGTCGACGGTGCCGACATCCTCCGCCTGATCCCACACGGTATTGTTGAAGTGACGACGCCGATACTTGACTGTGGACGATGTGGGCGTCGGCGAACGGTAGTAGTAGAACACGTCGATCGAGTCCTCGCCGGTGCTAATGGCCGTGGGGTCAGAGTCGAGGTTCGAGACCCCGTCGTCGTTAATCCAAGCCGACCAAGTGATACTCATCGGTGACATATCGCCGCAGTAGGCGGGGTTAGGGTCGTGTCTCAGCCACGTCTTGCGAACGAGGGTGTTGTCGGCGCCACGTGCAAACACATCGACGCGATCTAGAGACGGCGATACGGCGGCCAGACTCCCCGTAACCGCGCCACCAAGATCGGTCCAGGTTCCCCATGAGGCAGACACGTGGTTACGCGCGTTGTGCATGACGCTGCCTGTAGACGTACGGAGGAATACGTGGATCGTTCCCTTTTCAGATGCCACCAAGGCCGGGGTTTGGTTGGTCGGGAACGTCGCCCCCGGCACGATCACAGGGTAAGTGAACGCGAAACCGGAGTTCATGTAGGTAAAGCGAAATGCCCCATCGGTACCGATCCATCCCGCGAGCACCCTATCGCGCGACGCCGCCACCATGGCGGGCGAGCTCGCGACTGGTAGAGGAAAGTGCGAGATATAAACAGTCGAACCATTCCAGGTAAAACGCCGCAACTGATCCGCGGAATCGCGAGCGAAGACGTGCATCACGCCGGGGTGCCTCGCAACGACGGCGGGCGCGCCCACCAGAACGAAGCTCGACGAGTTGGACACCGCCGCGCCGTTTCCAGGCTCCCATTGGCCGGTTGTTCCCTGCGACTTTCTGTACAGCCTGCCGTCCGTACCGATATAGAAAAGATCAAACGTATTTATCTCTCGGCTTACCACGGCGGCGCGTTGGGTCGCCCCCGTGGCTCCTGTTACGAAGCTCCCCCCTGAATCCCAGGCTGGATCCAGCCTGATGGCTTGTCCGTAGAGTTCCGGACAGGGATTCTGCTGGGACCGACCAGGCCTGTCTGCGGTTGGAGGGTACGTGTATTCTGGGTCCGGACAGGCAGCGAGGGAGTCAGGAACGATTCGAATCCGTTTGGCAACCACATTGTCGAATACTCTGCCCTCGTTGATTGACCCCGTGAAGTTGACTTCGGCGACCACATTGAATTCACCGGCGAGGTCGGTCGGCACCGTGACGTACTGGCAGCCAAGGGTAGGGACGCCGCCGCCCCCTGGCCAATCAAAACCGTTGGTGTAGACGTCTCCGGGTTCATCCGGATCAAGCTCGGGGAACCCGCAGAGATTGGGCACGATGGCACTCACCTTGGACCCCATGTTGACGGGGGCCTTGGTGATCGCGTTGATCAAACTGAAGCGGGCCCAGTCCTTTAGGTGATAGTGGCAGTGACTGTTTGACCAAACGTAGAATGGAAAGGTGTTCGGATTTTCGTTGGACTCACAGTCCCATGGCCCAACATCTTCGGGAAGGGGGGGGACATGGGGAGGGGGGGTTGTATCTGGCGGATGGTGTGGATACGGTGGATACGGTGGGGCGTCCCACGATAAATCGCCCTGGTTGTTCCAGCCTGCCGCGAAACGAAGCACCCGCGTTTCCACGCCTTCCGCCAAACAGCCGTCAAGCACGTCATTGCAGAATTTATTGGGCGGACTGGAAAGGCACCTCCCAGTGATGCGGTGGGTGTAAAGGGCGTGCGGTACATTGGGCCCCCAAGTGGAACCGAGCGGCGAGACGACTATCGGTAACATGTTGACGTCGTTCTGAGCCTGTACGCCGGTCCATGAGAGCACGGCCGACGCAAACGCACTGACTCTGGCCGTGTGACCCACGAACTTGTTGCTCCTGCGAGCGACAGACTGACGGCGACGCGATGTTGTCATGGGACGTCTTCTCTCGTTGGAACGCCGGAGGCGGCTACATGGGACATTCAGAAGCGCACTGGGCGATGTCGCAGGCGATCTGGTTCACTGCCGGTCCGATTGGGAACGCCAGATCTGTGAAACGCGCCGCCACCTCGCCTGGAATAGTTGTCTTGGCCGCCGCTTCCGCCTGTGCCTTGCACGCGCCGTTTCCCGCGCCCGTCAAGCAAGCGACGTGACCGTGAGCGGTGCCGCAGTAGCAGGCCTGAACATCGCGGAGAGGTCGCGCGCAGTGCGTGGACCGCACGCAGTCGACGAAGGCTTCGCAAAGCGATCGGTCCGATTCCGGAAGATTCTGGCAGCCCCAGGCTTTGTCGTCCCCTGAGAACATGGCGGTGCATTGGGTCGCCTCGCAGGCCTGGCAGGCAGGGCCGGTCTCGGCCGGGGCTTTCTTGCAGGTGGGCAGAATCAAGAGGCAGAAGACCAGTGCGAACCCGATCGCGGTCGCGACTGGTTGGCGTTGCCCCCCGGACAGCGATGGACTGTTTCGGCTGTTCACGAAGAATCCTTTTTCGAAGGGTGGCGCGGGTCCGAAAAGCAACTCGAAGGCGAAAGTCTACAGGTCTCGCCTTCGCGCGATGGAAACGATCAGGCCACAAAGGCACGCTGACTAAACACCAGCGACGAGGAATTGCGGACGAAAGCGGCCATGCAAGGTGAGGAAACAACCTTTTCCCTGTTGCTCCAGTCGCTAAGGAATCGACGAAGGGATTTCGTCGACTTCGCAGCTCGAATCACCGTGGGAAGTTGTCAGCCGGTCACGAACGCCGGCCTACATCTGACATTCGGTGGGGCACTTGGCCAAGTCGCAGGCGATCTGATTGACCGCGGACTTGATCGGGAAGTCCCCGTCCGAGAAACGCGCCGCCACCTGGGACGGATTGGTGGACTTGGCCGCGGCCTCCGCCATTGCCTTGCACACGCCGTTGGCGGCGCCCGACAGGCAGGGGACGTCTTCCGCGGTACCGCAGAAACAGGGTTGCGGATCGCGCCTGGCGGTCGCGCAGTGCGTGGAGCGGACACAGTTGACGAACGTCTCGCAAAGCGACCGGTCCGGTCCCGATAGCCCGTGGCAGCCCCAGGCTTTGTCGTCGCCGGCGAACATCTTCGGGCAGGCGGCAGCTTCGCAGGACGCACAGGATACCGGGACCTGTGTCGGGGCCTTCTTGCACGCCGGCAAGACCAAGCCACACGCGACGACGACGATTTCGATCACGCGAACCAGCATGCGATCACCCATTGTCCTGGTGGGTTTCATGAACAAGTCACCGGGATAGCGGACACGCCTTCGCACCTTCCGTCCGATACCCGCACGGTTAATACATGGGTCCCGGGTTCCGTACAGGTGTAGGTCGTGTTCGGAGCCTTCGCGTCGGCGAACGCTCCCGAAACCGCGGTCCACAAGTAGGTCAGGCGATCGCTCAGGTCTATGTCGTTCCCCATCCCCATCACGTCTATCGTGGCACCCACGGACGTCGACAGCGGAGACGCCGATGTCGTCACGTTGGGGCAATTGTTGATCTGAATGCTGATCCTCACGGAGGATTCGCCGCCATCCGCGGAACCGTCCACGGTCGAGCCGCCATCCGCGCTCCCCCGCGCGGCACTGCTGTCACAGGCAAGTGCGAACACCAGCGCCAGCACGGAAATCGCCCAGGCTTCCGATGGGACCCGTGGGTGTGTCGTCGCGCGGCCGTTATTGTTCATCGCATTCCTTGTAGCGGATTCGTGTCGGTCAAAAAAAAGCGGGCGCTGGTCCATCGACCAGCGCCCGCTTTGCACTACGTATTGCTCAGACTACCGCGGGCACTGCGTCGAGCACTGCTCGACATCGCAGGTGATCGTGTTCACCGCGCGACCGATCGGGAAAGCCGGATCGGTGAAGTTCATCGCGATCACGTCCGGGGCCATGGAGCCCGCGGCCGCTTGAATCTGCATCAAGCAAACGCCGTTGGCCGAACCCGACAGGCACTGGATGTCGTTTGCGGTGCCGCAGAAGCAGGGCTGCACGTCCCCAAATGCGTTGTTGGCGCAATGGGTGGTACGGATGCAGTCCAGCAGGTTCAGACACGCGGTGCGCTGCGCACCGACCGGGAAGGCACTGCAGCCGGTCGCCGCGGGATCGCAGTTCGCGTTCTCGCACATTTGGCAAGCCGACACGATCGTCTGGCAGGTCGCGCTGCAGGACGCCGTGTTCGGCGGCTCGCATTGCTCGCTGGCCTGATTGATCATGCCGTCGCCGCACGTGGCAACCACAGCCTGGCAGGTCTGGCTGCAGACGCCGGCGACCGGAGGATCGCAGGACTCGCCGGGCTGAATGATGCCGTTGCCACAGACGACCGGGATGCCACGACACATGCTGTCGCAGGTCGTGCCATTCGGCGGATCGCACTGCTCGCTGCCCTCACGCGTGCCATTGCCGCAGACCGGGATGATCTGGCAGTTCTGGTCGCAGAAATTGGCGGCGCTGGGCGGATCGCACTGCTCGCCGGCGTTGACGACGCCGTTGCCGCAGGACAAAGCCACGCAGGTGACCGGAATGGTCGCGGCCGCGGTGCAGGTGCCGTCCGAGACCGTGATGGTCAGGGTCTGGGCGCCGGCTACCGAGCAGTTGTACGTCGTGTTGGGCGACGTCGCGCTGGAGAAGGTGCCACCGGTCGCGGTCCACGCGTAGCTCAGCGTCGTCATCGGATCGAGATCAGCCGCGGTGGAACCCACCGTGATGATCCCGCCCGTACCGATTGCCAAAGGAGCGGCAACGTACGAGGTGATGGCGGGGCAGTTGTTGATGCCGCCCGTGACAACAACCGAGCCAGTCGTTCCGACCGCACGGCACTGCAAGAGCACGGTGACGGACGATGACTGGTTGGCAACGACGTTGAACGTCGCGGAGCCAGCGCAGCTGGTGTTGCCGTCGGTCGAAGTTCCCGTGAGCTCGACCAGGTATCCCAGGCCGGCCGGGATACCGCTGAGCAACACCGCTACGGTGGCTCCCGGCTCCCCGACCGCGATGTTGCCGGTCAACGGCGTGATGCCGTTGCCGGTCACCCGGTAACCAACAGTGAGTAGGTTGACACCGGGGGATAGCTGGACGGCTAGTCCCACGGATCCGACATCGGACTCCGATGCGGTTTCCTTCTTTGAGCAGTTGACAGCCAGGGACCCCACAAGGAGCGTCGCGGCCGCCAGAAACGTGGCTTTCCTGGCTACAGTTCGAATCATCACTCTGTCCTCCTGAGTTACTTTTGAAATGACTTCCCCCGCGTCGGGGCAATTCGCCACGGCGGGGACGGGTTCCCCCCCATCAAACTCCGCGCCAATGTTCGGATTCGGTCGGTCGATCGCCGACCCAGCGCGATTGCGCGGTGTTGCGAGGTAACCCGCTGTCGTCCGGCCCACCGCGCGGTCGTCCAGTCTCCGATTTTCGGAAGCCGGGCACCGATTCCGGGAGGGGCAGCGCCTCGGGGCGAAACCGGCATTGGACGTTCAGGAATCGAATACCTGTCTCTGATTACCGGATGGTTCCAGCCGCCCCGCTGGGCAAACGCCAAGCAGAACCGGGGCTGATCGGGGAGGAAATCGATCAGAAGCCCAGAAAGTTCCGGCTTTCTTCTCGCGCCGCGGCGCGCGTCTTCGGGTTGGCCCGGTCTTTGTTACGGCGGACCGTATACCGGCGGACCGCGAACTGCGGTGACAATGGGCGAAGACAGAAAAACGGAGGAGATTTCAATGAGGACGATGATTGTAGGCGCAACATTTCTAGCGATAGGCGCAAGCGCCGCGGGCGTTGGCGCGTTGGATAATATCAACCTGACCGGCTCTGACACGCTGGAGGACATCACCCGGGATCTGCTGTTGCAGTGCCCGGGTGCGACGTCGGCCGGCATCGGATACATCGGCGGCGGGTCAAGCGTGGGCGAAAACGCGATGGGGAACAACACCCAGACGGTCGCCCCCATGTCGCGGTTTCTGAACCCGACGACCGCGGTCTGCGCCAAGGGTGGCACGGCCGAGGGCATCACCATCGCGCTGGACGGCCTTTCGATCGTGGCCGGCACCGTCAATGGTAACGCTTGCGGCGGCGGACTGGCCTTCTCGGCCAAATCGTTCGCCGTCACCGACGCCGCCGGCGCGCCGGTTGTCGACTGCGTCGGCTGCACCGCGGGAACGAACACCTACGCCATCTCGGGCACAAGGCCCTGGCAGGATGTTCTGAACCTGATCTGGTTCGGCAAGCCCCACGTGGGTACGGTTCTCGACTGCGCCAGCCCGGCGCGCCGTTCGTTGGCCGACAACTGGGGCAACCTGTTCCAGGCCGGCTGCGTGGGTTCAACCTGCACCAACCTGAAACACGCCTTCCGCCGCGCCGATCTCTCGGGCACGACGGACACCCTGGTCAGCTTGCTTGGCGCGCCCAGCATGCCGCTGGCGCAGACCGCGGCCGGCGCCGTTGCACGGGTGATTCCCTTCTGCAACGCGTACGGATCGCCCGCCTTGTTCGGTGGCGGCTCGGACTATCTGGATCTCGATCCCATCCGCCGCGCTTGCGAGGCCAATGAGCAGGTCTGCAGCCGGACCGGCACCTTGGGTCTTGTCCAGGTGATTGACCTTCCCGCCAACCTCGGCAACTCGCAGAACTTCCCGACGGCGAACTGCGGAATCGGCAAGTTCGCTTTGATGACACCCGCTTCCGGTAACTCAATTACCGTATGCCCGAACGGTCTGGGCAAGTTGTTCAACAAGTGCTTCCAGCCCTACATCGACAACGGGCCCAATGTTAACGCCTACGATCCGCCCGGCACCCCCGGCGGCAACGACGAGGCGAACTGCGTCGCGTTGCGGTCACCCGTCCAGGGCTTTCAGGCCAACGGAATGAACGGCCGCGCGTACAACCTGAACGTCAGAAACTCTGGGGGCGGCTACCAACGGGACAGCCTGAACCGTTTCGTCACGCACGCCGCGTTCCGCATTCACGGCACCCAGGTGCTGGCGGGCGGCGGCGTTCCCTGTAACTCGGCGGCCAGCGCGACGGCGCAAATCGGCTGCTTGGTGCAGGCGAACCCATGCTCGATCGGGTTCGCGGGACGCGAGGCCGAACAACAGGCGAACGTCATGGGCCTTTCGGTCAACGGACTGGCTCCCAGCCAGGCCAACATCGAAGCCCTTGTGTTGACGCCGTCGACCGCGGATGACTATCCGCTGTCCCGCAAGCTGTTCTTCAACACGCTGAACGGCTTCGAGGCGATCACCGGCGGCGAGCTGGAGTTGGCCAGGTGCATGGCCGACAACGCCAAGATTGGCCCCGTCGCGGCCGCGCGCGGGTTCATCCCGGTCCCAGGCGGCGTTCAGTGCCAGGACTTCAACCAGTCGGCCTGCGCGGGCGCGCCGGCGGACACCAGCTCCTGCACCAACAACCCGGCCGGCTTCCCCCTGTAGTCACAACTGGGCGTTCGGTCACCGGGTGGTTCCCGGCGACCGTCGTCCCCTTGAGTAGTCGCGGCGGCGGGAACAATCCCGCCGCCGTTTTTTTGCCCGCAATCCCTGCGCTGGGCCCGCCGTGTCCGGCCCGCCACCGTCACACAACTGACAAGAAAGTGACGTTCATGTCACGCCCTTTCGACACCTTTTCCCGTCGTGGAGTTGTCACAGTGCCAACCTTGCCTCCTGCTATGTTCGCGCCCGCCATGCAAAGCGAGCAGCGCGATTACGGCGACAACGATGCCAATGGGGACATCAATATTGATGGTCTTTCGTTGGTGATTGACGAACAACTGGCGGCTGTGTTCTCGGAATCCGAGTCACCCGGTGGACCCCTGTACCCCGATCCGCCTTCGACATCGCGCACACCGTTGCCGCCGCCCTCTCCTCCGACGGGCGCACCCCAGACGCGGTTCGCATCGCGGGGGCCCCAGCCGCCACCTGCTCCCCCCGCTGGATCGCCTTCGGTACGCGCGGGTGGATTCGATCCCGAGGCACTGCGGCCTGGAATGGTGTTGGCCGGCAAGTACCGGGTCGATCGTGTTCTGGGGCGGCTGGGCCGGGGCGCCGCGCTGCAGGTCGTTCATATCGAACTTGGCCATCATGGTGTTCTGAAGTACCTGCTGCCCGAGGCTTCCGTATTTCCCGAGGCTGTCGCGCATTTCTCCCGGGGCGCACGTTCGGCGTCGCGGATCCAAAGCGAACACGCCGCGCGAATCACGGACGTCGGCCGGCTGGAAAACGGATCGCCGTATGTCGTCTCCGAACTGTTGCGCGGTTCGACCCTGCGCGAGATTTCGCGGGTACGCGGGCCCCTGTCCGTCGCCGAGGCGGTCGATGCGGTGCTTCAGGCCGGCGAAGCCGTGGCGGAGGCGCACGCGCTGGGAATCGTCCACCAGGGCCTGAATCCATCGAATTTGGTGCTGGTGCAGCGATCGGATGGCACCGCGCTGGTGAAGGTTTCCGACTTCGGCGTGGCCGAATCGATGAGCGCGGATGGTCTGGGGGACGACGCGCAGTCCTCCGGGGCCGGGCCCAGTCGACAGACGCTGGCGTATCTGGCCCCCGAGCAATTGCGACGCGCGGGTGACGTCGACGCGCGCACCGATATCTGGTCGCTGGGGTTGATCCTGCACGAACTGCTGACCGGCGTTCCCGTGTATCGCGCGGATACCATCCCCGCGCTGGTCGCCATGATTGCCGCGGATCCCGCGCCAGCGCTGGGTGGATCGCGTCCCGATGTGTCGACCGTCCTGGAATACGCGGTTCTTTGCTGTCTGGAGAAAGATCGCGCCTTCCGCCACGCCAACATCGCCGAGCTGGCGATCGCGTTGCGGCCGTTCGCGTCCCCCGACGGACAGTTCGTCGCCGATCGCATCGTGAAGATCCTGGCGCGCGCGACCAGGCCCGCGCCGACCGGGCAGGCCCAGGCCTTGGTTCGCGTGCGTACCCCGGCGCCCACACCGGTGCAGGCGGGACGGCCGCCGATCGCGGCACGCGGCATATGGGTCGCCACGTTGATCAGCATCGGAGGCATCGTGGGTGCGACCCTGGGCGCCACCATCGCGGTGCTGGCCCTGCTGGATCGCGTGCCGTCGTTCCGAAACACGTCCCATCAGCCCGCGCCTGCCGCAATCGCCGGTTCGGCACCGGCGGTCGTCGCACCGGTGGTGTCCGGCCCCGCTTCCGCGCCACCGACGCCGGCCGGGGCGGTTGCGCCAGCGATGCCCGGCCCCGCTTCCGCCCATGCGGCGCGGGGACCGATCACCCCGATCGTGGCTCCCATGCCGGCGCCGATCGTTCAAGAGATCCAGCGGCCCGTGCGCACGACGACCCGCAGGGCGGGGCGCGCGGCGGCGTCCGACGCCGACCGACCTTCCCGCACCGAAACCGATTCACCGTCCCGGGCCGTGAGCCAGGGGGGCCGGGATCGGGATCTCTTCAACGACACCCAGTAGGTCAACTATGGACCACAACCGAATGAGAAGATCGCATTTGCTCGCGTTCGCGCGTCCCCTATTGCTGTCCGTCGTCGTGTTGTTCGCGCCGCCGGTCTTGGCGGTCGACGACGACGCTACCGCCGAGGCAACTGATCCGGGGCGTGCGCGTCTCCTGTTCAAACAGGGCCGTCAGCTGGCAGCGCTTGGCAAGTACCACGAGGCGTGCGCCATGTTCGAGGAAAGCCTGCGCTTCGACGGGGGCATCGGTACCGAGTTCAACCTGGCCGATTGCTTCGAGCACATCGGCCGCACCGCCAGCGCTCACGCGCTGTTCGGCCGCGTGACCCAGGCGGCGCTACGTTCGGGTCAACAGAATCGCGCCGAATTGGCCCGCGCCCGCGTCGTCCTTCTGGAGCCGAAACTGTCCCGGTTGCTGATCAAGTCCCAAACACCCGCGGCGGATCTGGAGTTGTCGCGGGATGGAAAACCGATCGGGAGGGTGATCGGGCAGCCGTTCGCCGTCGATCCGGGGCCCCACGACATCGAGGTGCGCTGGCCGAATCAACGAAAATGGTCGGTGCGCCTGGATGTGCCGGCGACCGCGGGAACAGTCGTGGTGATCGTTCCGAAGCTGGAAGAGCAGGTGCAAGACCGGGTGCAAGACCGGGTGCAAGACCAATCGGAAGATCAGACCGGAAGAACACCTGCCCCGCCTTCCGTCGAACCTGTTGCAGTGGTGCCGCCCCGACGTGTGGCGCAAGTGGACGCGCAGCCCCGCTCGGCGCCGGCGGTCGATCTGGTTGCCCATCCCCAGATCGCCGCCCGCGAGGGGGGGTCCACCTTGCGAACGGCTGCATTCGTGTTCGGCGGCGTCGGTGTCGCGGCCCTGGCGGCGGGCGGCTGGATGGCCCTGCGGTATTCAACGAGCAACGAGGACGCCAGCGCGATCTGTCCGACCAACATCAACTGCACCGCCGCGCAGATCGAGGAGCACGATCGCCTTCTCGGCGACGCGCGATCGGCGCTGCGCTGGACCTATGTCGGTCTCGGTGCCGGCGGCGCGGCCCTGATTGGCGCGACGGTGTCGTACCTGCGCAGTCGCCCCGACGAATCCCCCGCCGAATCGAACGTGGCCGCTGCCCCCCTGGTGACGCCGGGCGCGTTTGGCTTTCTGTTGCGCGGGAGATGGTGACGTGTCGGGCGCCTTGCCCGACCAACAGGTGATGGGAACGCGCCGCCGAACCGCGCCCCACGTGCTGTGCGCCGCGTCCGTGCTTCTGCTGCTTGCCTGTCCCCTGGACGAACGAAAATTGCGCCAGGGAGGCAGCGGGGGATCTCCGGGGTTGCTGGGATCAGGTGGCACCGCGGGTCGCGGTGGGAGCGATCCGGGCATTGCCGGCGCGGGTGGAAACACGTCGCTGTCCGACGGCGGAACCGGGGGCAGAACCGGGGGCGGAACCGGGGGGAACGGTAGTCAGCCGGGCGACGCGGGCGTGGGCGCGCAAGGTGGCGGCGGCGCCACCATCGACGCGGGCGTGGGAGTGTCCGATGCGAACATGGACGGCGGGGACGGCGGGGACGCCGGGAAGCAACCCTGCGTGTACCTTGGCGGGGTGATCATGCCGGGGTGCGAAACCCTGGTGCTGAACCCGGGGTTTCAGACCAACGCAATGGGGTGGGAACCGGAGGCGCCCGACGCCACGGCGATCTGGCACGCGGGCGATGCGCAGGCCAGCCCCACTTCAGGATCCCTGGCCGTGACCAACCAAACCAACTTGGCCAGCGACGGTTTCGGCATGTCGGGAGCCAGGCAGTGTCTGCCGATCACCGCGGGTTCGACCTACGATTTCGCCGCAAGTCTGTTCACCGGGGGCGGGCAGGGGATGGGCGGCGGCGCCATGAGCGTGTTCTTCCATGACGGTCCCGATTGCACGGGTACGTTGAGCAAGGGCGCCGTCAGTCCAACCGAAAGCACTGTCGATGCCTGGAAAAGCGTGGATTTGCAGGCCCTGGCGCCTGCCACCGCGAAATCGATGCTGGTCAGGCTGGTCGCGGTGAAACCATTTCGGCAACCATCGCTGATCGTGCGCTTTGACAACGTGTTGGTGCGACGAAGACAACCGTAGTCGGCTGCGCGCGCCGCGAAAGCCAGGGTGCATTTACCGGGCTATGCTTCGCCCATGTCACAAGATTGTGACAAATCGGTTGTAGATCCCCCCACACGGCCTCGCTAGGTTCGCTACCCCATGTCAAGGCGCGCCCATCAGGGTATTCCGACCGCCATTGCGTCCTCGGTGGAGGATTCCCGGCCTATCCCGGCTTTGTTTCTGAACCGCGAACTTTCCTGGTTGCAGTTCAACGCCCGCGTGCTTGCCGAGGCCTGTGCGCCCGGCGTGCCGCTGGGTGAACGGTTCAAATTTCAGTCCATCGTCGGTTCGAACCTGGACGAGTTTTTCATGGTGCGCGTCGCGGGTTTGAAACAACTGGTCGCCGGCGGGATCGCCGAGACCGGCGCCGACGGTATGAATCCCGCCGAGCAACTGGCGGCGATCAGCACCCGGGTTCACGCGCTGGTGGACGAGCTGTATTCCAACTGGCGCGACGAGATCGCACCGGCCTTGATGGACAAAGCCGGTATCGCGATTCTGAGTCCGGGACAGCTGACCGTTGAACAGAAGGCGCTGCTTCAGGCGCGGTTCGCCAAGGACGTATGGCCGGTGCTGACGCCCCTGGCCGTCGACCAGGGACATCCGTTTCCCGTGCTGCGGAATCGCAGCCTGAACCTGGCCATCGTCCTGCACAAGGAACGTCAGCGCGTGGCGCGGCGCCAGATCATCTTCGCGGTCGTGCAGGTGCCGGCGGTGCTTCCGCGACTGGTCGAGATCGCGGCCGTTCCACCGCATCGGGCGGCGTTTGTGTTGTTGGAGGATCTGATCGCGATGCAGGCCGGGGCGCTGTTCCCCGGTTTCAAGGTCGTCAGTTGCACGCCGTTTCGCGTGACGCGGAATTTCGATCTGGCCTTCGACGAAGACGAGGCCGACGATCTTTTGATTTCGATCCAGAAAGAGCTACGGCGCCGGGAGCGGGGCCAGGCCGTCAGGCTGGAAATCGCCCACGAGACGCCCCACGAGGTCGAGGTGTTCCTGCGGCAGTCGCTGCGTCTGGAAAAGGACGACGTTTACCCTGTCAACGGCCCGATTTGTCTGTCGGAGCTGCAACCTCTTTACGGCCGCGACGAACTGCGCGATCTCAAGGACGAACCGTTCGCGCCGCAACTGGCGACAGCGCTGGAGGATCCCCCCGATTTCTTCAGCGCCATCGCCGAGCGCGATGTGTTGCTGCACCATCCGTACGAGTCGTTCGATCACGTCGTCGACTTCATCTTGGAGGCCGCCGACGATCCCAACGTGCTGGCCATCAAGCAGACGCTGTACCGGACCAACGCGGATTCGCCGATCATCCGTGCGCTGGTGCGGGCGGCCGAGAACGGAAAACAGGTTACGACCGTCCTTGAACTGAAGGCCCGTTTCGACGAGGGGACCAACATCGCCTGGGCGCGCCTGCTGGAGGAGGCGGGTGTCCACGTCGTCTACGGCCTGGTGGGACTGAAGACCCACTGCAAGATGGCGCTGGTCGTGCGGCGCGAGGGCAACAACATCAAACGATATGTCCACATGTCGACGGGAAACTACAATCCGTCGACGGCCCGCCTGTATGGCGACATCTCGTACTTCACCGCCCGCTCGGCGTTCGCGGACGACGCGGGGGCGCTGTTCAACCTGTTGACCGGGTATTCGTCGCCACCGGAATGGAAACGGTTCTCGGTCGCGCCGCTGGGCCTCGCGGAACGAATCGTTGAACTGATCGAACGCGAACGGGGCTTCGGCGACAAGGGACGCATCGTCGCCAAGATGAACGCGCTGGTGGATCCCGGGGTGATACACGCGCTTTACCGTGCGTCCCAAAGTGGCGTGCGGATCGATCTGCTGGTGCGCGGCATCTGCTGTTTGCGCCCGGGTGTGGCCGGCCTCAGCGACAACATCCGCGTCTTCAGCGTGATCGACCGATTCCTGGAGCACGCGCGCATCTTCTTCTTCGAAGCCGGGGGCAAACGGGAGGTGTACCTGTCATCGGCCGACTGGATGCCGCGGAACCTCACCAGGCGCGTCGAGGTCATGTTCCCCATCGAGGACGAGGCCATCCGCGACCGGTTGGTGGGCGAGATCCTGGGGATCGCCGCCGGGGACAACGTCAAATCCTGGCGGCTTTCCAGCGACGGGTCTTATCAGCGGCAACACCCGGAGCCCGACGCGGGTCAGCCACCGCTGCGCAGCCAGCAGCAGTTCATCCAAATTGCGCGGAGTTCGTCGTCGAGAGGTTCGGGACCGACAGGTCCCGGGCGGCGGACGCGCCCCACACCCGTCGTGCGTGGTCCCGCGCCCGCTCTGATGACCATCGTCCCCGCGCGCGCCGAGCAATCCCCCGCCGGCGCTGTCGCCGTTGCCGACGCGGTCGGCCGAGCCTGACTAGCCGCGCACGGATTCGACGCGCAGCTTCGCCCCAAGTACGCGCGAGAACAGCAGCGCCTCGTGGCCCACGTCCCACAGCTCCAGATCCAGGGGCGACTTGGACGTCAGCCGCACGATCACCTCCTTGGATCGATGGACCACGCGCACACGCGACACCGGTTGCAGGTGGCTGCGATCCAGGGAATCGGCCACGCGCAGGATGGTGGCCAGCTTGCGCACGATGCGGGCCTCGGGCAACGTCAGGCCTTCCATGCCGACGTGGTGAATGTCGGGCGCGCTGCGACGGTGGTAACGCGCGATCCGCGACACCAGATCGCGTTCGCGATCGGCCAGCCCGGGAATGTCGGCGTTCTGGATCAGATACTGCGTGTGCCTGTGGTGTTTCTGGTAACTGACGGCGTTGCCGACATCGTGTAGCAGTGCGGCCGCTTCAAGAAATGGGCGCACCAGGGCGGGCAGGCGATGCAACAGCGCCAGCTCGTCGAACAGGGTCAGGGCCAGGCGCGCGACCTGGCGGGCGTGGCCTTCGTCGAAATAGAAACGACGGCCCAGGTTGACGGCGGCGTCGGCCAGCGAATGGTCGCGCGGACTGTGCTGTTTCCGCCGCACCAGATCCACCAACACGCCGTGGCGCAGCCCGCGGTCGACGGCGGTCACCGCTTCCAGCGACAGGTGCGTCGCGACCGCCTCCAGAACCACAGCGCCCGCGACGACAATGTCCGCGCGCCCCGGTTCGAAGCGTTTGCGCCGCCCCTCGGGCCCCATGGCGACCAGCGCGTCGACGGCCCGGCTGATCTGGCGCGACGTCGCATGTCCGGTCCCCTCGGCCGCGGCGAAGGCGATCACGGATCGACAGGTGCCCGAACTTCCCAGCGCCACCCGCGGGTAACCCGGCACCCGCGTCGGCAGCGCCTCGGTCAGTGCCTCGCGCGCGTAACCGCGCATCAGGTTCAGCTGCTTCGCGCTGACCTGGCGGCCGGCGTCGAACAGCTCGGATAGGCGAACGGCGCCCAGCGCCACGCTC
>JANOJB010000049.1:0-11742 GCA_031407985.1 Pseudomonadota bacterium
TCCGCGGCCCCGTGCGCGCGGACCGCGGGTTTCACGTCATCAAGCTGGTCGATCGCAAAACCACGGAAGCCAAACCCCAGGCCGACGTCGACGACGACATCCGGATGCAGCTGCGCCAGAAGGAAATGGAAAAACAAACCAAGACCTACCTGACCGACCTGCGCAAAAAAAGCCTGGTCGACGTTCGGTATTAGGTGGTTCGGTAGGGATGGTTCGGGCGAGGTTCGCGCGTTCGGACACCGCCCGGGGCTATAATCGCCGTCGATGTTCGATGAGGTTGAATCCCGTCGCAAGCGGTTGGATGGCTACAAGCCGTTCGACGAGAACATGCTGCGCCGACTGAACGCCGTTTTTGAACCGTTCTTCATCTACAACAGCAACGCGCTGGAGGGGAACACGCTGTCCCTCGGCGACACCATCTACCTGATTCACGAGGGACGCCTTCCCGGCGGTAAACGCGAAGAGGAATACCTGGAGGTGAAGGGGCAGCAGGCCGCCTATGCCTACCTTCAGGAAGCCGTGCTGAATGGTTTTGAGATCAGCGAGAAGTTGGTTCGCGAGCTGCACCAGTTGTTGACCGAGAAGCTGGACGCCAAAAAATTCAGGCCCGGTCAATACAAGGATCGCGAGAATCAGGTCCGTCTGCCCGACGGAAGTCTGTTTCCGTACGTGTCGCACGTGGAGACTCCCGCGGCCATGCGTGACTTGATCGCGTGGTACCGCGCCGACGGTCAGGCCCTGCGCCCCATCGAGCGGGCCGCGTGGCTTCACTACAAATTCATTCTGATTCACCCGTTTCGTGACGGGAACGGCCGGACCGCACGCATGCTGGCGAACCTGGCTCTGATGCAGGCCGGGTACTCGATGGCGATCTTCCGGGCCGACGAGCGTCGCCCGGTCTATCTCGGGGCACTGCGGGCGGTCGACCAAAGCGTGTCTCAGGACGATTTGGCGCCCGCGAACCCAAACCTGAAAATGTTCCCTTTCGTTTCGTATCTTGAACAGGAACTGCTTTGGTCGTACGACCAGGCGCTGGACGTCGTCGAGGGGCGGACGGCGGTCGACACGGAAGATCTGGTGGCGTCGTTTGGGCGCCTTGAGACGAAAGCGCTCGGAGCCAGGGGGATCGCCCCGAATGAACAGGGTCGGTTGGATCAGATGGTGGCCAGCGTCGATCAAATGAAGGAGCGGGTGCAGAAGTACCTGGAACCCGTGGTGAGTGCGACGAACAGCGAGCTCAAAGAGTGGACGCTGACTCTGAGCGCCGATACGCAGAATGCTTCTGATGCGCTCATCCGTGACATGCAGAGGCCTTCGGAGGCCTGGTTTCGACGGGTCGCCTTGGGACTCGACCAGTCGCCCCCGAGGGGAAACTTCGGGCGCGTTCGCTTGGCATTCATCAAGAAGCAGGGCCGTTTGATCGAGCTTGAGACCCCCGACGGATACTGCGAATTTTTGATCTGCGCCGAGCCTCATGCCGTCGTCCTGGCGGTCGTGCTTGTGGGGATTTCCGGTGCGGATGAGTCATGGATCGATCGCGATCCGTCGGAGTGGAGCGCGCGCGTTCGCTTCCCACTCGACGAAGGTTCTTGGCGCAGCACGGACATCAAGCGCTTTATCGTCAGCCAGGCACAGCGCTTCTTGATCCGCGCGGAGCTTCATGTTGAACGCTTGAATACTCCCGAGGCGTAGAGCGACAAGGCGAGACAGTGACTGAGCCTTTCGCGATTGCTGATGACGTTCCGCTGGCACCCCTGACCACGCTGGAGCTGGGCGGTCGCGCGCGGCACCTCGTCGAAGCGACCGACGAAGCGACGGTGGCCGCGGCCGTCGCGTGGGCGAAGGCTCGGGGGCTGCCGTTGTTCGTGTTGGGCGGCGGGTCGAACGTCGTCGTCGCCGACACTGGCTTCGATGGTGTCGTGCTGCGGATGGGGTTGCGCGGGCGCCGCTTCGAAGCGGAAGGTGATCGCGTCCTGGCGTATCGGGCGGCGGGCGAATCCTGGGATGGCTTTGTCCAGGATGCGATGGGGCGTGGCCTGGCCGGGATCGAATGTCTGGCGGGCATCCCCGGCTTGGTGGGCGCGACGCCGATTCAGAACGTCGGGGCCTACGGGCAGGAGGTCTCAGAGACGATTCGCGCTGTCCGTGCGCTTGATCGTGTGACTGGGCAGATCGTCGAACTTTCGGCCGCCGAATGCGCATTCGGCTATCGCGACAGCATGTTCAAACGGCGGCCTGACGCGTACGTGGTGCTGGGCGTGACGTTCGCGCTGGTGCCGGGCGGCGCGCCGACCATCCGGTACCGCGAACTGGAGGATGCCCTCGCCGAACGCACCGCGCCCGGCGCGCCCCGCGTGCTGGACGTCAGCCAAATGGTACGGACGCTGCGCAGGAAGAAGTCCATGGTCATCGACCCGGACGATCCGAATCGGCGCAGCGTGGGATCGTTTTTCACGAATCCCGTTCTGGCGCCCGACGACGTCGCCCGCGTCGTCGCGCGTGCGATCGCCGTCGGTGCGGCCCGGGCGTCATCCGATGTGCCGCAGTTTCCGGCCGCGGGTGGCCAGGTCAAGCTGTCCGCCGGCTGGTTGGTGGAACGTGCGGGGTTTCCCAAAGGCCACCGTCGCGCCGCCGTCGGTGTGTCCAGCAACCACGCGCTGGCATTGGTTCACCACGGCGACGGAACCAGCGCGGCGTTGCTGGCTCTGGCGCGCGAGATCAAGGACGCGGTGGCCTCGCGTTTCGGGGCTACGCTGTGTCTGGAACCGATCCTGGTCGGAACCGGGGAGCGCACGAGCCGTGAAATCTGATCAAGGCCGCATCCGGAAGCCTGAGGGCGCGAGAAAGCGCGATCGACGGACATCATGACAATCGAAAGTTGAGGTTCCAGCCCGCGAACGGCCCAGAGGCCTCCCGATGCTGGGCCATCGAACTCAAATTCACGCGCCTTTCCGGCACCCCGTGACTTCCATCAGCCGTGCGCGCGCGGCGGCCAGGCGGTCGCGTTTGTCGCCGTCGTCGAACGTGAATGACAGGCGCATGTCGGGGGACAGCTTCCAGCGGCTGTGCTTCGCCTGCACCAGCCGCAGCACGCGTGCCGCGTCCAGGGGGGAATCGGCGCCCAGCGACAGCACCATCCGCAGGGGACCCAGTTCGTAGGCGACGGCGCCCAGCGCCCGCACCAGGATCTTGTGGCCCATGACTTCGGCCAGCAGCCGGCCCTCGTCGGGCACCGGCCCGTAGCGGTCCTCCAGTTCGGCCAGCGTCGCGCGGATTTGATCCTCGTCCGACGCTTGCGCCAGGCGCCGGTAGAAATCCAGGCGCTGTCCGGTGTCAGGGACGTAGTCGTCGGGAAGAAACGCGGGCACGTCGGCCGAGATTTCGGGATCGCGTTCGTGGCGGATGGGCTCGCCCCGCAGTTCGGCGACCGCTTCCTCCAACATGCGCGCGTAGGTTTCAAAGCCGACCGCTGCGACGGCGCCCGATTGTTTGTCGCCCAGCAGCTCGCCCGCGCCGCGAATTTCCAGATCGTGTGTCGCGATCTGGAACCCGGCGCCCAGCTCGGTGAACCGTTGCAACACCGCCAGGCGTTGTTTGGCCTCGGGGGTCATCCGCGTTTCGGATGGGACAACCAGATAACAAAACGCGCGATCCCGCGAGCGTCCGATGCGGCCACGCAACTGGTAAAGCTGCGCCAACCCGAAGCGATCCGCGTGGTTCACGATCATCGTGTTGGCGCGCGGAATGTCCAGGCCCGATTCGATGATGGTGGTGCAGACCAGAATGTCGATGCGCCCGTCGACGAAATCGACCATCACCTTTTCCAACGCGCCCTCGGCCATCTGTCCGTGGCCCATCGCCAACCGTGTGCCAGCCGGCGCCAGCTTGCGGACCTTTTCCATCCATTCGGGCAGATCCTCGACGCGGTTGTGGACGAAGAACAGTTGCCCGCCCCGCGCCAGTTCCTTGTGGATGGCGTCGCCCAGAACCTCGGCATCCCAGCGGCAGACGAACGTGCGGATGGCCAGCCGATCGACCGGCGGCGTCGCGATGATCGAGATCTCGCGCAGCCCGCCGATCGCCATCTGCAACGTCCGCGGAATCGGCGTCGCGGTCAGCGTCAACACGTCGACCTGCGTGCGCAATTCCTTCAGGCGTTCCTTGTGAACGACGCCGAACCGTTGTTCCTCGTCGATGACGACCAGTCCCAGGTTCGCGAAACGCACGTCGCGCGACAGAATGCGGTGCGTGCCGACGACGACATCCAATCTTCCGGCGGCCAGATCGGCCACCGTCTTCTGTTGCTCAGCGCGGCTGCGAAAGCGAGACAGCGACGACATGCGCACGGGCAGATCAGCGAATCGATCGGAGAACGTCATGAAATGCTGTTCGGAAAGCACGGTCGTCGGTGCCAACACCGCGACCTGTTTGCCGCCCAGGACCGCCAGCAGCGCCGCGCGCAGGGCGATCTCGGTCTTGCCGTAACCGACGTCGCCGCAGACCAGGCGATCCATGGGGCGCCCCGCCTGCATGTCCGACAGCACGGCGTCGATGGCCTTGGCCTGATCCGGCGTCTCGTCGAAGGGGAAGGTCTCCTCCAGCTCGCGGAAAACGGCGTCGGGGGGCGGAAACGCATGTCCCGAAAGCGCCGCGCGCTGGGCGTACAGTTGCAGCAGTTCTTCGGCGATCTTGCGCGTCTCGGCGGAAACGCGGCGGCGCTTTTCCTCCCACGTTTTGCCCCCCAGTTTGTCCAGGCGAACCGCCGTGCCATCGGCGCCCGCGAACCGGTGCAATAGGCCGATGCGGTACACCGGCACATAAACCAGGCCGCCGTTGTATTCCAGGTGCAGGAAGTCCTGCACGACGTTGCGCACGGTCAGCTTCTTCAGGCCCCGGTACAGGCCAACGCCGTGATCGTCGTGGACAACAGGATCACCCTCGGCGATCTCGCCCAGATCTCCCAGCGAGGGCGTCTTCACCGGCCGGACCTCGCGCGCCTGGTGCCGTCCGAAGATCTCGTCCTCCGCGATCAGGACCAACGCGTCGGCCGGCAATCGGAATCCGTGCCCGAGGGATCCGGTCAAGACGGCCAGGGACGGTCCACTCGCTTGCGTGCCGACGGATGTGGCGAATGGATCGGCGTCCGCGCCGTGAAGCACCTCGGGCGTCAGTCCCCACGAATGCAGCAGTCCGGCCAGCCGATCGGTGTGGGTTCGGTTCGGCGCCACGACGCGTACGCGCATTCCGGCGCGGATCCACGCGACGATGCGATCGTGCAGCGCCGTGCCCAGGTGGCCGTCCGGCTCGCCACCGGGATGTGCGGCGCGCGTGTGCTGCAACTCGGCCCGCAGCGTGGCGTTGGATTCGGCGGCCAGGCGGATGCGGGGTGGGGGTGAATCCCCATCGGCGGCAACACGTTCCAGCTCGACGGTGTGCAACTCGACGCGAGATCGTTCTTGCAGCTCGGCGGCAACCTCATCCTCCGACAGCGTGAAGGCCGATGGTTCCAGCGCCAGCCGATGCTCGGCGCGGCGGGCGGCGGCGGTCTCGCGCAGCTTGGAGACGCTGCGGCGGATCTGATCGCTGACGGCCTCGGGATCCTCGATCACGAACAGCGCGTCGGCCGGTAGATAGACCGACAGGGGGTCCATCGCCGCGTGAAAGATTGGCGCCAGCGCCTCCATTCCGAAGAACGTTTCGCCCGCGTCGACCTGCTCGATCAGAAGCCGCGACTTCGACGACGGCACGGACGCCGCGTCCGCCGCCGCCAGCAGCCTGGCGCGAAAGGTTTCCCCTTCCGTGCGCACGGTTTCGCGAACCGGATGCAGGTGAACCACCGGAATACGCCGCAGCGTCCGTTGCGTGGCCGCGTCGTAAAGGCGAATCGATTCGATCTGGTCGCCGTCCAGTTCGATACGGACCGGATGTCGATAAACCGGCGGGAACACATCGATGACGGCGCCGCGCACGGCAAAGGTTCCCGGATCCTCGACCACCGCCGCCCGGGAGTATCCGGCGTCCGTCAGCGATCGTAGAGTCTGATCGCGGTTGATCGTGGCGGCGGCGCTGATGATCTGACAGCGCCTGTCAAAAGCCTGCCGGGGAAATACGCGCCGGCACAGCGATGCCGCGGACACCACCAGCACCATAGGAGAAAACCCGCGCGACAACCGGAACAGCGCCGCCATGCGCGCCAGCGATGCCCGCCGGTCGGGTTGCATCTCGGCAAAGGGCGAGAGCTCGGGGGCGGGCAGCACCAACACGGGAGGAGCGGTCAGCGGATCGTCGCCAGGTGGGCCCGCGGGCAGGAAAAATCCAATGTCGCGGGCGCGCCCTTCCGCGAGGTCTTCGTCGGGAACGACGTAGACCAAGGTGGGGCCAATCGGATCCGTCGGGTGGGCCGCCCGGACGGTTCGCGCGAGGTGCGCGGCCAACGCAGGGCCCAGCGAGCCTGCGGCCCCGTAGATTTCCACCAGTCGCGGTGCCGCTCCCGCTCCCGAATTGGCGGCCGCAAGCAGGCGCGACTCGATCTCGCGCACGGCGTCCGCGAAGCGACCCGAACCGGTGGACGTTGTCGTCGCCGCTTCCGTCGTCGCCGCGCCCGCGGCTGTTCCAGCGGTTTCGATGCCCGTGATGTCCGTGGATGTCATCGATTGAAGCAGCCGGCTATTTACCGCAAACTGGCCGGCATGGCTCTGACGCTTCCGTGGCTGTTTGCTGCGGTCGTGACGGCGACGGTTGGGGTGCCGCGAATGCCCCCGGCACGGTGGGTGGACGGTGTCGTAGGGCGTGCCATCAACGGGACCGCCCAAACGATGGCGGCGCGGCGCGGATTGCGTCTGGTCCGTCCGATCCCCGTGCGGATCATCGGGCGGGCCCAGATGTCCGCTGCGCGTGATGTGCTGTCGCGGATCCGTCGGACGCCCGATCAGGAACGCGACCAGTTGACACTTTATGACCGACTGGGACTGACGCTTCCCCCTCGCCTGGACGGCGAGCTGTCTGGATCGTCGCCGCAGGATGTATCGGGCCTCTTCGACGCTGCGTCCGGTCGGCTACTGGTCGGCAACTGGGTCGATCTGGAGGCCGATCGGTTCGCGTGGGCACGGGACGTGGCCCAGGCTCTGCTGGACCGCAGGTTCGATCTGACGCGGTGGTTGGCGCCGCCGGGGCGATGGTCCGGTTATGTGGATTCCGACGCACTGTGGGCGCGCCAGGCTCTGGTCATGGGCGACGCGACCACGCAGGCTCTGGAATTCGTTGACCCGTTGGGCGCCATCCCGTCGCCACGCGCGCTTGGCCAGATGATCGCCGAGGTGCGCGCGACGATCATCGCGGAGAATGCGGGCACTTCCCCCCTTCTGCTGGGACACCGCCTGTTCGTCGAGCTGGACGGACTGACTTTCGTCGCCCTGATTCGTGGCCGTACGCCCTGGAGCGTGGTCGATGCCGTGTGGCGGCGGCCCCCGCAATCGAGCGAACAGATCCTTCACCTCGACAAATACGATCGAAATGAAAAGCCCGACGATGTGGCCTCACGTCTGCCCGCGCGGTTGCGCGGTGGTTGGCGGCCCACTTACCGCGACACGCTGGGGGAACTGGGCGTGCGCCTGTTTCTTGCGCGTGCGGTCGACGACTACCGCGCCGAGCGCGCGGCGACCGGATGGGGTGGTGACTGTGCCTTGCTCCTGGCGGAAGCCCCGGTGCCGCCCGCGACAGCGGCAACGGCGGTAGCGGCGGCAACGGCGGCCAGAGCGCTGGCGGTCGACGCCACGAACTTTGTCGCCTGGATCACCACATGGGACGACGACACCGACGCCGCGGATTTCGCCGTTCAGGCCGCATCCACGCTGGCCATGTTGGCGGGGACCACCGCGTCCGGTGTCAGTTCCCCGTCCACGTCAGGGCGTTTCCGTGCCGTCGATCCCCTTGGGCGCGTGTACGCGCTCCAGCTCCGTGGGCGCGCGGTTGGCATGCTGTTCGCGGCCCCCGCCAATGCCGAAGAGGTGTTGTCCGAACTGCTGTCCGCGGCAGGTGGCCGGGCGGGGCATCGCGCGCCGCCCCCTCAGGGACGCGCCCGCTCCAAATAATCGCCGACGGTTCGCAGCGCCGCCAGGCTGGCCACGTCGCGGTGCAGAAGCGGTATCTCCCAGACGGGAATCCCAGGGACCAGCGCGCGCAGACGTCCCAGCTCTCGCTTTTCGCTGGCCACCAGCTGCGCCAGATCAACGGCGGTACGCGCCAGCCGGACGGCGGCGTTCTCGATGTCGGCGGCCGACAAATCGGCGATCTCCGCGCGCGCGCGCAGGTGAGACAGAATCGTGTCGACATCGGTCAGGCCAGGGGCGGTATGCACGCGGTTGGCGACGAACGCTGCCAGCCGGATCTGGGCCTCGCGCAGCCGCTGCTGAAAATACAACGTTTCGTCGACCGCGGGGGCCTCGGGGGCCAGGACCAGCAGAAACGCGACGTCCGGTTGTCGCAACAGGTGGTGGATGCTTTGCGCGCGTTCCAGGAATCCGCCCAGGACCATCTGGAAGTCGGTCAGAAAAATCGCGATGTCCTCCAGAAAGCGATTGCCCACGAACTTCGCCATTCGCCCCAGCACCAGGGCGCCGCCGGCCCGCAACCTTTGCAGCGAGAAACGCGCGCCGGCCGGTGGTCTGACGAACCACTTGATGGCCGGGCTGGAGATCGCCTCGGAGATCCGCCGTGGTGCTTCCAGGAAATCCAGCGCGTTCGCGGTCGGCGGTGTATCCAGCACGACCAGATCGAATTGCTGGCGCCGAACCACGTCGTGAAGCGCCAGTGTCGCCGCGTACTCCTGCGATCCGGTCAAGGTCGTTGTGATCTGGCGGTAGATGGGGTTCTCGAAGATACGTCGCCGCATGGCCGGATCCGGGACCTGTTCCTCGACCAGGGTCGCGAACGCGCGCGCGGTGTCTAACCGCGCAACGTGCAAAAGGCCTGGTTCAGCGCCCAGCGCCCGGCTGACATGGTCGGGGACGGGGCTCGGATCGGCCGACAACGAAATGCCCAGCGCGTCCGCCAGGCGCGGCGCCGGATCGATGGTCGACACCAGCGTCTTGCGCCCCGCACGCGCCGCCAGGGCGGCGAACGCCGCCGCCGTTGTTGTCTTGCCCACGCCGCCTGGGCCGACGCACACGACAATCTTCTTCTCGGTCAGGAGGGAATTGACCAGGGATTCCCTCACGGCACCCGGCACTAACCCACCCGGACGATCAACGCCGTGATGTTGTCCGGGCCGCCGGCGTCATTGGCCGCGTCCACCAGCAACTGGCACGCGGCCTCCAAATCGTCGGTGCTGCGAAGCATCTCGGCGATCTCGGCGTCCTTGACCGATCCCCAAAGGCCATCCGAGCAAAGCAGATACAGATCGCCCCGGTTAAATCGTTTCAACGTTAACGTGGGCTCGATTTCGGGTTTGCTGCCGATGGCCTTCGTCACCACGTTGCGGTGCGAAAATCCCGCGATCTCATCCTCGGCCATATCGGGCCGCGCCGCGATCATCTCGGCCAGGATGGAATGGTCCGTGGTCAGTCGTTTCAACTGTCCGTCGCGAAAACGATACGCCCGCGCGTCCCCCGCATGGGCCAGCGACAGCTGGTTGTCCCCAACCGCCATCGCGATGATCGTACACGCCATCTTCGCGCGGGAACGATCGGCCTCGGCGGCCGCGCGAATCTTCTCGTTCGCGACCTTCATCCCCACCAGCAGCAGGTTCGCGCCCAGGGATACGTCGCGGTTGACGGGATGGGGCCAGTCCTGCCGGGGATCGTCGTGAAAACTGCGGAAGAACCTTGAGATCTCATCGACCGCCATGTGGCTGGCGATTTCGCCGGCGCTGTGGCCACCCATGCCATCGGCCACCACGAACAGCCGGTCATCCGCGAACGTGCCAAACGCGTCCTCGTTCTGCGAACGCTTCCGTCCCGCGTGCGTGACGGCCGAGGCGGTCAGCGGGGGAGGCGGCTTGGTAACGGAGGGAGCAGCCATGGAGCCAGCCCCCGAAGTTCGCGCACAAGCGGCACCCGGATCAACTGGAAATAGCGGAAACGCAATTCCACGGCCAAAAGCTAGATCCCGAATACGGGAGGTCCCTGGCCGGTCTTGACAAGAGCGGGTTCAGGCCTTCGCCACTGCGGTTCGCCACGCGGTCAGGCGCGCCACCCGCACGGCCTGGTCCATGGTCGGGTGGAAGGTTGTCGTGTCGGCGTCCGGTGCCGCCAGCAGAGTCAGTCCCACCCCACGCGCGGCCAGTTTTGCGGCGCCCAGCGCGGTCGATTCGACCATCGCCGGCCGCAGGATGGGCGCGCCCAGAAAATCGGCCTGAAGCTGCATCAGAAGATCATTGGCCGCCGCGCCACCGTCGACGCGCAGATTCATCCGGGCGACGGGATGTCCGGCGTCGGACGCCATGGCCTCCACCAGATCGACATTCTGAAACGCGATCGCTTCCAGGGCGGCGCGCGCGATGTGCGCACGGGTGGTGCCGCGGGTGATACCGGTGATCAGGCCCCGCGCGTCCGGCCGCCAGTGCGGCGCCCCCAGGCCCACCAGCGCGGGTACGATGATCACGCCCCCCGCATCCGGCACCGACCGCGCCAGCGGCTCGATTTCGGAAGCAGTCGCGATGATCTGAAGGCCGTCACGCAGCCACTGCACCAGCGCGCCCGCGATGAACGCGCTTCCCTCCAGGGCATATGTGATGCGGCCGTCCAGCGTCCACGCCACCGTGCCCAGCAGGCCGGCCCGCGATTGCACCGGTGCGTCGCCGACGTTCATCAGGACGAACGCGCCGGTGCCGAACGTGCACTTGGCATCGCCCGTCGCCAGGCAATCCTGGCCGAACAGGGCTGCCTGTTGGTCGCCCGCGATTCCCGCGATCGGGATCCCATCCGGCAGTCCGGCAGTGTCGAGCAGGCCCTGCGTGGTCGCGACGATCTCCGCCGATCCGCGCACCGCCGGCAAGATCCCTCGCGGGACACCGAACAGCGCGGCCAGCTCATCGGTAAAATCCCGCGCATTCAGATCGTAAAGCAGCGTGCGCGATGCGTTCGATGCGTCCGTCACGTGCGCCGCGCCCCCCGACAGGCGCCACACCAGAAAACTGTCCACGGTTCCAAAGGCAATCTCGCCACGCGCCGCGCGCGCCGGCAGGCCGGCAACGTGGTCCAGCAGCCATCGAATTTTGGTCGCCGAGAAATACGGATCCAGCACCAACCCCGTCAACTCCCGCACCCGCGGCTCCAGCCCGGACGCCTTCAGCGCGGCGCATGCCGGTGCCGTTCGGCGGTCCTGCCAGACAATGGCGTTGGCAACGGGGCGACCGGTCGCGCGTTCCCACAGAATGGTCGTCTCGCGCTGATTGGTGATTCCGATGGCGGCGATTCGAGACGCGATTTCCGTCGCGGGTTTTAATCCCACTCCCGGCGTCCCAGGCGAGGCTGCGGCGTCGATCAACGCCGCGCGGGTAGCCTCGGTCACCGACCTCCAGATCGCCTCAGGATCGTGCTCGACCTCGCCCGGCACGGGATAGATCTGCGGGATCTCCCGGTACCCGCGTCCTTTCACCGTCAGCGATTGGTCCAGCACCAATACCGTCGTGCCGGTCGTCCCTTGGTCGATCGCCAGCAGATACTCACCGCGCGGGATCACATGCGCATGCTACCAGCGCCCCAGCCCGATGTCCCAAGCGCCGGACGCCGGTTGGCTTGCGCG
>JANOJB010000080.1:0-45586 GCA_031407985.1 Pseudomonadota bacterium
CCGCCCGCCGATCGGCCGTTGTCCCGGCGCGAATCGTCGAACTGATCGCGCCGCCCGGATCCTGGTCCTGGCACCGCCACGGCATGGACACGTTCCCCGACCGGCAGCCGCGCAAGCTCACGCAGCAGGAGACGGCGGGCCAGTTCGCCGGCAGGAAGTGTCTGCTCCAGACGTTCCACCAGTCCGGACGCGGTGGGATCGCCGGGTGGTGCTCCGACGGGTGCCTGCTTGGGCGCCTGATCGGCGGGTGCCGCCGCCAGAAGTTCCTCGATCAGGCGTTCGCGCGCCGCCGCGGTGATCGCATCGGCCGAAGGTGGCGCTGTCCACGGCACGTTCACGTGCGCCATCGACAACAGACGTTCGGCCTTGCGCCGTTCCGACAGCCCGGCGATCACCACCGCCGTTCCCTTGCGCCCGGCGCGACCCGTGCGTCCGCTTCGGTGGGTCAGCGATTCGGCGTTCAAAGGCAGATCGGCGTGGATGATCAGATCCACATCCGGCAGGTGCAGTCCGCGCGCGGCGACGTTGGTGGCCACCAGTATTTGCGCGTCTCCGCGGCGCACCTGCTCCAGCGCCCGGTCGCGCTCGGCCTGCGCGCGATCGCCCGAAATCGCTGTCGCAGCGAATCCGCGTCCGACCAGCGCCGTGTGCAATCGTGAAACGCCCTCGCGGGTCGTGCAGAACACGATGGCCCGGCCGTCTCCGGCGGCGCGCAACACATTCACCACCACCGCCAGGCGATCGGGCCCCGAGATCAGGTGGGCGACGAAGGTGATGTCGCCGTGCGACTGGCGCGCGGCCGGATCTCCGTCTTTGCGCGGATCGATGCGCAGGGCATCCCGTTGAAACCGTTTCGCCAGCGCCTGAATCTCCGGCGGCAGCGTCGCCGAAAGCAACAGCGTCCGCCGGGTGGGGGCCGCCGCCTGCAGCAGCGTCTGAAGATCCTCGCGAAAACCGAGATCCAGCATCTCGTCCGCCTCGTCCAACACGACCACGCGGATGTGCGCCAGTTCCAGTCGCTGGCGCCGCAATAGATCCACGAGACGTCCGGGCGTCCCGATGATCACGTCCAGGCCTCGTTGCAGGACACGCAGATCGCCCGTGACCGCCGTGCCTCCGGTGAATGACGCCAAACGCAGCCCTGTCTTCTCCAGCAGCCAGCCCAGTTCCTGACGGACCTGAACCGCCAGTTCGCGGGTCGGCACAACGACCAGTGCGATCGGCGCCGTGCGCTGCTCGCGCGGTGGGGCCTCGGGCCCCAGCAACGTGTTCGCCAGCGATATGCCAAACGCGATGGTCTTGCCCGATCCGGTTTGCGACGACACCAGGAGATCCCGTGTCGCGTTTTCTGGATTCAAGACCGCCGTCTGGACGGGGGTGGCGGTGTCGTAGCCACGGGCCGCCAGGGCGTCCGCGACGGCGGGGTGCAGATCAAGCTCGGAGAAGTTCATGAAGGGGGCGAGGTCTACCCCACTTCCCGCTCCGGGACCACGGGAGAGTCACGCGCGAGGCCGTCAGACGGGCCAGATCGGCGGTAAAACTATCGAAAATCGCGCAAATGACGCCGTCCGGACGGGCCTTGCGGTTGATCGCGGGCCTGCTGGCATTCGACGCACAGTTCGACGTAGGGCATCAGGGCCAGGCGTCGTGGGGCGATGGTTTCGCCGCATTCGGCGCATAAATGGAAGGCATCGGGATCCTGTTCCAGCCGGGCCAGCGCCGCGACGACGCGCGCCAGCGCATCGGTGCGCGCGCGATTGCGGCTTGAGGCGATCACCTGACTCATCTCGGCCAGCGGCGCGGCGTCGTCGTCGGGCTTGCTGACTCCCGCGTCGTCGTCCTTGGTGGGAACGATGACTTCGTCGCCTTCCGACAGCATTTCGGCTTTAAGCGCTAGTAGACGTTTTCTGTGGTCGTCGACGGTCGGGGCGGCCATGGTGGCTTCGCGAGGATAACCCGATCTCCGTCAGGAACTGCACGAAAGCATGGAACAGCCGACGCGGTGACGGGCCCAGTCGGGGCGCTTGCCCGCGAAACGCTCGCGGCCCGGTTGGTCGTCGTACGGGTGGCGCAAGACATCCAGCAGTTCGCGGAGGGGGGAGACATCTCCGGCTTCGGCCGCATCGATCACCTGCTGGGCCAGGCAATTGCGCAGCACGAATTTGGGATTGGCCATGTTCATGCGTTGCCGCCTTTGCGCGTCCGGCATTCCATCGGTCAGCGTTCGCGCGACGTAGCGGCGCATCCACGTGACCATTCGTTCGCGCGCCGCGGTTGGTACGGCGTCGGGGGTGTAGTAGGCGTCGGCGATGGGAGCGAGCAGAGTGTCCGCGGGAGCGTCCGGCCCCATGTGGACAGGAACGTCCGCGAGCCCACGAAAGAACAGAGTCATGTCGGTTTCAACCAGCCCCAGAACACTGAAGAGGTCGTTCACCAGAGCCTGATCGCCATCGGGAGCGTCCGAGCTGTTCAACGTCGACAGGCCCAGCTTTTCAGAAAGCATGTGCGCCGTCTGGTCGTCGTAGGTCGTTGTGTAGAGACCAAGCGCCTCCTGCAAAGGCGTGACGTCGGGAATCAGGGGATGCAGCGCCTCGGCTAGTTTCAGCAGATTCCACTTGGCGATCCGTGGCTGGTTCGCGAAGCGGTAACGCCTGTGCGCGGCATCCGTCGTGTTGGGCGTGAAGTTGGGATCAAAGTGATCCAGAAAGCCAAACGGTCCGTAGTCGATGGTCAGTCCCAGGATGGACATGTTGTCGGTGTTCATCACGCCGTGAACGAATCCCACGCGCATCCAGTGGGCCATCAGAAGGCCCGTACGGCGGCAGATTTCGGCGAAGAAAGCGGCGTAGGTTCCGGGGCCGGGGGCGCCCAGCTCAGGGAAGTGCGTGCGGATCGTGTAGTCGGCCAGTTGTTGCAACACCTTTTCGTCGTCGCGCGACGCGAAGATCTCGAAGTTGCCGAAGCGTAGGAAAGACGGCGCGACCCGGCACACGATGGCGCCCGGTTCCTGACGCGGATGTCCGTCGTACAACATGTCGCGGGTGACATCGTCGCCGGTCGCCACCAGGGCGAGCGCCCGCGTCGTGGGAACGCCCAGGTGAAACATCGCTTCGCTGCACAAAAATTCGCGAATCGATGAACGCAACACCGCGCGCCCATCGGCGGTTCGCGAGTACGGCGTGGGGCCAGCGCCCTTTAACTGAAGCTCCCATCGTTGACCATCGGCGTTCAGGACCTCCCCCAGCGTGATGGCGCGTCCATCTCCCAGTTGACCGGCCCAGGTGCCGAACTGGTGGCCGCCGTAGCAGGCCGCATACGGGGCCATGCCGGGGTGCAGCGCATTGCCGCCAAGTGTCTGAACAAAAACATCCGATGCACAGTCTTCTTCCGACAGTCCGACCAGGCGGGCGACTTCGGGGGCATGGGCGCAAAGGCGTGGCTGCCGCACGGGTTCGGGCAAAACACGCGAGAAACACGCCCCGTGAACGCCGCGCGGAACACGCGATGGGTTCGGATCACCGGGAAGCTGCTCCACGAACGTGTTGTCGAATCGCAGCGAGGCAAACATGGAAGGTGTGCGGTCACTGCCCAAGACCGGAACTCTACGTGACGCGTCGGTCGTACGCCCGCATAGTCCGGGCCCGCGTCAGCTGCCGTAGCTTTCGACCGGCGGGCAGACGCAGAACAGTTTGCGGTCGCCAAGGACGTTGTTCAGGCGCCCGACGGGCGGCCAGAATTTGTGTTCGCGCGTGGCCGGCGACGGGAAAGCGGCGCGTTCGCGCGGGTAGGGGTGTGTCCATGCGGTCGCGGTGACGGCGGCGGCCGTGTGGGGCGCGTGTTTCAGCGCGTTGTCCTCGCGGGACATGCGGCCGTCCTCGATCTCGCGGATTTCAGCGCGAATGGCGATCATGGCGTCGCAAAAACGATCCAGTTCGACCAGGCTTTCGCTTTCGGTCGGTTCGACCATCATTGTCGATGGGATCGGAAACGACATCGTCGGTGCGTGGTACCCGTAGTCCATCAGGCGCTTGGCAATGTCCTCGACCTCGATGCCCGCCAGTTTCTTCAGATGGCGCATGTCCAGAATACATTCGTGCGCCACGCGGCCGCGTTTGCCCGTGTAGAAAACCGGATAGTGCTCGCCCAGCCGGTGCGCGATGTAGTTCGCGTTCAGAATGGCGATTCGTGTCGCCTGCGTCAGGCCTTCGCCGCCCATCATCACGATGTAGGCCCACGAGATCAGCAGGATGCTGGCGCTGCCCCACGGCGCAGCCGAAACCGGGCCGATGCCCTGGGCACCTCCGGTCTCAACCAGAGGGTGGCGCGGCAAAAACGCGGTCAGATGTTTCGCGACGCCGATCGGACCCATACCCGGCCCACCACCGCCGTGCGGGATACAGAACGTTTTGTGCAGGTTCAGGTGGCAAACGTCGGCGCCGAAGTCCGCGGGGCGGCACAGTCCCACCTGCGCGTTCATGTTGGCGCCGTCCATGTAAACCTGCGCGCCGTGATCGTGGGCGATCTGGCAGATGCGCCGGATCTCCTCCTCGAACACGCCGTGGGTCGATGGGTACGTGATCATCAGCGCGGCCAGGTGATCCCGGTGCTGACTCGCCTTGGCTTCCAGATCGCCCAGATCGACGTTGCCGGCATCGTCACACGCGACGACGACAACCCGATACCCAGCCAGTACGGCGGATGCCGGGTTTGTCCCGTGGGCGGACGACGGAATCAGACAGACGTCGCGGTGACCTTGTTCGCGGCTGAGGTGGTATTTGCGAATCACCAGCAGGCCCGCGTATTCGCCCTGGGATCCCGCGTTGGGTTGCAGCGACATGCCGACAAAGCCGGTGATTTCGGACAACATCGATTCCAGCTGCGCGAAGATCTGGTGGTATCCGGCCGCCTGGGCCGTGGGCGCGAACGGATGGATGCGTGACCATTCAGGCCACGTGATCGGCAACATCTCGGCGGTGGCGTTCAGCTTCATCGTGCACGATCCCAGCGGGATCATGGAATGCGTCAACGACAGATCCCGCGCCTCCAACTTCTTGATGTAGCGAAGCATCTCGGTTTCGCTGTGGTGCGTGTTGAAAACCGGGTGTTCAAGATACGCACTTTTTCGATCGAAGGCGGTCGGCCACGCGCGTTCGGTATCGTTCGCGACAGCGGCCACCGTGGGTGCGGACGCGGTGCTGGCTGCGGCGGCCGCAAAAACTGACCAGATTTCCTCGACGTCGTCGGGGGACGTGGTTTCGTCCAGCGAGATCCCCAGCGCGCGCGCGTCGATGCGGCGGAAGTTCATCTTCCGTGCCTCGGCG
Organism: Pseudomonadota bacterium; assembly: GCA_031407985.1. Lineage (GTDB taxonomy): Bacteria > Myxococcota_A > Polyangia > Fen-1088 > Fen-1088 > FEN-1088. Next base: position 5,322 of record JANOJB010000080.1, read on the forward strand.
GCCGCCATCCAGGTCGCGGTTTCGGCGGCGGTTCCCTCGACGCGAATCGTGTCGAAGAACGCCTGGTGCCGGACGGTGATCCCCAGCCGGCCAAGCCCGCGGGCCAGAATCGCCGTCAGTCCTGCCACCCGTTCGGCGATCGCGCGCAGCCCCTTGGGACCGTGATAGACGCCGTACATGCCCGCGATCACCGCCAATAAAACCTGCGCCGTGCAGATGTTGCTGGTCGCCTTCTCACGGCGGATGTGTTGCTCGCGCGTTTGCAGCGCCATGCGCAGGGCCATGTGACCGTGCACGTCTTGGGACACCCCGATCAGGCGCCCCGGCAACTTGCGGGTGTATTCGGCGCGCGTCGCCAGATAGGCGGCGTGGGGACCGCCGTAGCCAAGCGGCACACCGAAACGCTGCGCGCTGCCGATCGCCACGTCCGCGCCCCATTCTCCCGGTGGTGTCAGGACGGACAGGGCCAGCAGATCGGCGGCGACAACGACCAGCGCGCCTTCGGCATGAACACGTTCGATGAAGGCGCGGTAGTCGTACAAGGCCCCGTCGGACGCGGGATACTGCAAAAGCGCGCCGAAGATCTTGCGGCCGAAGCCTTCCTTTTCGAAGTCGACCGTCTGGTGATCGCCCACGACGATATCGATGCCCAACGGTTCGGCGCGCGTCTTCACGACCTCGATGGTCTGCGGGTGGCAGGCCGAGGAGATCCAGAACGCGCGGGCGGGTTCCTCAGCGTTCGATGGCGAGCCCGACGGCGCACCCGGCGCCACGGCCGCCAACATGTGCATCGCCTCGGCGGCGGCGGTTCCCTCGTCCAGCAACGACGCATTCGCGATTGGCAGGCCGGTCAGATCGCCAATCATCGTCTGAAAATTCAGCAGAGCTTCCAGACGGCCCTGCGAAATTTCGGCCTGGTACGGCGTGTATTGCGTGTACCAGCCGGGGTTTTCCAGAATGTTCCGCTGGATCACGGGCGGCGTGATGCAGTCGGAATAACCGAGGCCAATGAACGACCGGAACACCTGATTCTGCGTGGCCAGAGACCAGCATTCGATCAGCAGTTCATGTTCGGTGCGGCCGGGCGGCAGCGCCAGCGGCTTTTCGGCGCGAATTGAGGCGGGTACGACCTCGGCGATCAGCGCGTCCAGACTGGCGGCGCCCAGCACCTTCAGCATGTCGCCGATGTCGCGATCGTCCGGTCCGATGTGGCGGCTTTGAAACTGGTCGGGCGGTGGCAGCTTGATCGGCATGCGTTGGTTTTTCTACTCGGCGTGTTCTTTCAAGAACTCTTGGTAGGCCTCGGCGTCCATCAATTCCTTGGTCTCTTCCGGCTTGCCGAGCTCGATCTGAATCATCCAACCTTCGTCGTAGGGTTCCTCATTCACGTATTCGGGCGCGTCGGTCAGGGGTGAATTGACCTTGACGACTTTGCCCGACAGCGGGGCGAATAGGTCCGATACCGCCTTGACCGACTCGACGCTGCCGAAGATTTCGCCCTGTTTGACCGTCTCGCCCTCCTTGGGCAGGTCGACCTGGGTCACGTCGCCCAGTTGATCGACGGCGAATCGCGTGACTCCGATGGTCGCGATTCCGCCCTCGATGCGGGCCCATTCATGATCCTTCGTGTACAGCAGGTCGTTCGGGTATTGACCGGACATTTCGGGTTCCTCCAGGTTCTTCCGTGTTCTTGTCTGCTCGTGGATTCTCTTGGTTCCGTCTAGCGCGGCCGTTTATAGAACGGGCCCTTACAGACCTCGGCGTCGACTGGTTTGCCCCGGCAGTCCACGATCAGGCGCGTACCGGGTTCGGCCAAGTCCGTGGGAACGTAGCCGAGGCCGATGTTCTTCCCAACCGTGGGCCCGGGCGCGCCCGAAGTCACCTGGCCTATGGGCGTGCCCGTCGCATCGACAATCGGGTATCCGTGGCGCGCGATCCCGCGCCCGACCATCACGAATCCGACCAGTTTGCGGCGAACACCCTCGGATCGCTGCCGCAGCAGGGTTTCCTTGCCGATGAAGTCGCCGCCGTCGAACTTGACCACCCAGCCCAGCCCCGCCTCCAGGGGCGTTGTGTCGTCGGTCAAATCGTTGCCGTAAAGCGACAGCTTGCCCTCCAGGCGAAGGGTGTCCCGCGCGCCAAGGCCAACCGGCCTGCCTCCGGCGGACGTCGCGGCGTCGAGCAAGGCCTCCCATAGCCGCGGCGCATCCCCGGCGGCGCAAAACAATTCAAAGCCGTCCTCGGCCGTGTAGCCGGTTCGGGCGATCGAGACCGTCACCCCGGCCACCGTTTGCGCGACGCGATGATCGAACGAACGCAGGGTGCCCAGCGGGGTCGCCGTCAGCGGTTGCAGCGCGGCTTCGGCTTTTGGTCCCTGGAACGCGATCAAGCCCGTTTCCTCCGAGGCGTCGACGATGTCGCACCACGTCCCCACGTGTTCGCGAAACCACGCAACGTCCTTGGCGACGTTCGACGCATTGACGACGATCAGCACATGGTCGCGATCGATTTTGTAGACGATCAGATCGTCGACGATTCCGCCGGTCGGACGGCAGGCGACGGTGTAAAGGGCGCGCCCCGCGGGCAATGCGACAACATCGCCCGTACACAGGCGTGCGACAGCCTCGGCCGCGCGCGCGCCCCGAAAATGAACCTCACCCATGTGGCAGACGTCGAACAGACCGACCGCGTTTCGCGTGGCCCGGTGTTCGTCGATGATTCCGGTCTGGTACTGCACAGGCATCCACCAGCCACCGAAATCGATGATCTTGGCGCCCAGCTTCCTGTGGGCCTGGTAAAGCGGTGTCTTGCGGGGTTCCGCCACCTTGGCCGTCCCTTCCGCGTCCCGTGTTTCCATGCGGGAGGCATCCTGAAAGAAACGACTGGGGAATTCAAGCGAGAGATCGCCTCGCGTGCACCGTTCGTCGTGGACGCGGCTAGGGTTTCGCGACCGCGTCGGCTTCGATGTAGGAGACCAGCAACTCGGCGGCGCGATCCTGCGCCCGTCGCGCGTCGGTTGCCGCCGGTACGTCGTTCATCAAGATCGAAAAGATCAGCGGTGAGCGCCCCGGGGATCCGGCGAACCCCGACAGGCAGCTGGTGCCCAGCAACGTTCCGGTCTTGGCGCGCACGAATCGCTCGGCGGGCGTGTTCGCCATCCGGTGGCCTATGGTTCCGTCGGTGCCGGCGACCGCCAGCGACGCCATGAATTCGGCGGCGATGCGGAAATCGCGCATGGCCCCGCGCAACACTGTCACGATCTGTTCGGGCGAAAAGCGGTTCGAATCGTACAGGCCCGACCCGTTGTTCATCTGGTAGCTGCCCTTGCGGATCCCCAACGTCGCCAGATAGCGCCCAACGGCTTCGAGGCCCTTGTCCCAGGTGCCCGGACGGCCGACGATTTCAGCCCCCATCGTGCGCAGGACCTGCTCGGACACGAAGTTGTTCGATTTCTTGTTCAGGTCGTGGGCCACCACCCCCAGCGACGCCGAGTCGTTGCTGGTCAGGATCCGCGTTCCCTGCGCGGGCATGGTTCCCAATTTTGGCTGTTGCGCGACGGTGATGCCCCGTCGTTCCAACAACGCCTTGAACGTGTACGCCGCGAACAGCGGTGGGTTCGTGACCCGCCGGCTGGAGCTGCGTGGCTCGATGCCTAGTCGCGCGCGTCCCGACACGACAATCAGCGTGCGCCCGCCCGTGTCTTCTTTGGTTTCGATGCTGGTCAGCGTCGGGCCGGTCGCCGCCGTGACCACACGGCCCTGGACGGTGAACGCACCCGACGGAGGTTCCACCAGGACCCGCGCCTGAGCACCGGCCTTCGAACCAGGCACCACGGTGACCCAAACGATGTTTCCGTTCAGCGACAGCGCCGCGGAAGGGGCCCGCGATGGCGTGGAATCGGCCCGCTGGTCGTAGGCCGGGCCGACATGGGTTCCGTCGAAAAACGATTCGTCGGCGACCACGGCGCCCTTCACGCGCCGCACGCCCATCGCGGCCAGATCCGCCGCCATCGCGGCCAGGCCTTGTGTGCCCAGCGTGGGATCACCGAATCCCTTCAGGTACAGATCGCCGGCGATCTCGCCGCCGGGACCAATGGCGGATCCCTTGCTGGACCCCGCGGCTGACACCGTGGTCTTCCATCGGTACTCGGGACCCAGCAGCGCCAGCGCCGCCGCCGACGTGACGATTTTGACGTTCGATGCCGCGTTCATCGCGGCCTTCTCACCGCGCGCGTACAGCGGTTTACCGCTGTCCGCCTCGACCACCAACACGCCGATCTTGGCCTTTGCCAGTTGCGGCACCGCGAACGCATCATCCAGTGCGGTTTTCAACCAGGCGCGTCGCTGAACCAGATCCACCGGGGGGCGTGGCAGATCAGCCGGGGCCGACGGTCGTGTCGCCAGCCCGGGCAGTTTCGCCGAGCCGGTTGTGGGTGGGGCCTCCTCCGCCGCCGGGGCGCCCGATGTTCCGCCGCCACCGGTCGCCGTCCCGGCCCCTGGCGCGACCTGGCGGGGTGAACCGAGGGGCGGCGGGACCGTCGGCGCGGTCTTGCTGGTGTCCGCGGTCGGAGCCGCTGTCGCGACCAACGCCGCAAGCCAGATCGGGGAGCCGAGCGCCAACAACAGGGGGGGGACAACAAAGGACCGTCGCAACGCCCGGCCACCCTAACATCCGGGCGGGGGCGCATCTAGTTCAGGCGGCCCCTGGGAACGGCCTTCGCGCGACAAAGACGTGCGCCGGGAGAAGGGCCGGACTAGTATCGCGTGTCGTCGGGGTGTCGCATGAGAATAGGGCTTTTTGTTGGACTGTTACCGCTGACCGTACTTTTGCAAAGCCCGGTCGCGTGGGCACAGGTGTACGGCGAGGATCAGCCGGACCAGGGTGACGGGGCGTCGGCCACATCCACGTCATTCAGGTCTTCGCCGGTCGCCGCGCCGCTGACACCATCGCTGCTGGGTCCTGGGCGCGCGGCCGAGCTGGCCTACGTGGGGGTCGAAGGTCGTCTGGATGGCGCGCGCCAGGCCGCCGGATTCGAGACCACGATCGAGGCTCCGCTTTGGGGCCCGCTGTCCTTCAGAACGGGCGTGGCATCCAGTCCCGTCGATGGGCGCGTGACGCCGTCGTTGTTGGCCAAGGTGGATCTCCTGACCCAGGGTCGCCACGGTATCGACGGCGCGGTCTTCGGTGGCTACCGCGGCGAGGGTTTCAACCTGGTGCCCGCCATCGAGATGGGGTTCGCGCTGGCCCGCAGGTCCAGTCACCTGACGTTGATTTCCTCCGTTGCCTACGGCCAGGGGCTGAGGGACGGGGAACGATACGGCGATGCGCGTGTGGCCGGATTGGCGCGCGTACATCGCGTTGTGAACGTGGGACTGGACGCGCGGGCACGATTCGATCTGGAGATCGACGGCGACGAGCCCGCCGGGGAGGCCGCCGTGGACGGCTTGGCTGGTCCGATGGTCGTGCTGGGGCTGGGCCGTTTCGCGCTGTCGGGGCAAGCGGGCGTGGCCGTGATCGCGCCGCGCGCAGGAGGGCCAACTCATGTTGGTGCCACAACGCGCGTGGGCATCGGCGCCAGTTTCTGAGCGTCGGCGCCTTTGTATGTCCGGTGTATTTCCGGAATAGTTGCCGGACACTTTTGACTCCCGGCTGGCGTAGACTGCGGCGGTTCTGATGATTGTCACCGATTCCATGCGCGACCAGATGGATGTTTCGGGCGTATGGGACGACCGGCGGGTAGAGACCCTGGGCCCGGCGTTGATCACGGCCGCGAACGCCGCGCGCATCGGATTGGCGGTCGTCCTCATCGAAGCGCCTGAGCCGCGGATCGTTTACATCAGTGACGTCGGCGCGGAGATCGTCGGACATCCCAAAGCACATCTCCTGAATCAGCCCGCGTTCGCGTTCCTGACGCCCGACCAGCGCGAGGTCCATCGCGGCCCAAGCGGGCTGGTGTCCGAGATTTCGTCGGGCCTGCGCACGTTCGAAACCAGCGTCCTAACCGCCGACGGGCGCCCTGTTCCGGTGGAGGTCAGTCTGGCGCCGATGGAGTTGGGTGGCCAATCGATTGTCGTGGCTTTCTTCCGCGACATCGGCGATCGCGACCGTTCCATCGAAGCCCTTCGGCGCTCCGAGGAACGTTTTCGCAAGCTGGTCGAGATGGCACCTGACGCGGTCTGGATCAACGACGGCAGGCGTTTGTTGTATGTGAATCCCGCGACCGTTCGCATGTTGGGATACGACAGCACGGAGGCGGTACTGGCCTTGAGTCCGCTGGACATTGTTCATCCGGATGACCACGCGCCGATGATCGAACGTTCGCGCGAGATGATGATCACCGGACAGCCGATACCGTCGCGGGAGTATCGGATTCGTCGCCGGGATGGATCGGTGGGGCTGACCGAGGTGCAGTCGATGCCGATCGACTGGGAGGGTACAAAGGCGATTCTGGGATTCGCGCGGGATGTGACGGCCCGCAAAGAGATGGAAGCCCACCTGATCCGTTCGGATCGGCTGGCGGCGTTGGGGACGCTGTTGGCCGGGATCGCGCACGAGATGAACAATCCTTTGGCGTACATGATGCTGGGCATCGACCAGGCCTTCGCCGGCCTGGACCAACTGGGGAGCCAAAACGCCGAACTGGTTCGTCTGCGCGACGTCATGGAAGAGGTGCGCCAGGGGGCCAAACGCGTCGCGGCCGTCGTCCAGCAACTGCGCGCGACATCGCGGCCGGACGCCCCCATCGATCGGGACGTGGTCGATGTCGGCGAGGCGTTGCGATCGGCGTTGCGAATCGCCGGCAACGAGATCCGTCATCGGGCGCGTCTGGTCACGGATCTCGAAGAGATCCCCGCGATCAACGGAAATGGGCAGCGGTTGGAACAGGTCTTCCTGAACCTGCTGGTGAACGCCACCCACGCGCTGCCTGAAGGGCGCACCGAAAACGAGATACACGTCAGCATGCGAGAGCTGCCGGGGGCTTTGATCGTGATCGAAATCAGGGACAACGGGACGGGAATCGCTCCTGAGGTTTTGCCGCGGATCTTCGATCCCTTCTTCACCACCAAGGAGGTGGGGGTGGGTATGGGGCTTGGGCTGTCGATCTGTCACGGCATCGTCACGGCCGAGGGCGGGACCATCGATGTCGACAGTAAGCCGGGCAACGGTACGCGGTTTCGCGTCACGCTCCCGGCGCGCAGGAACGCCGGAGGAGATGTCTTGGCGGAACGGGCCCAGCCGGTTTCCGTGGCCGATGGCCGGCGGCGAAGGGTTCTGGTCATCGATGACGAGCCGGCGCTGGGAACAATGATTCAGCGCATGTTGAGCGCGGATTTCGATGTCGACGTGGTGGCCGACGGAGCGCAGGGGTTGACACGGCTTGCCGCCGCGCGGGACTACGACACCATCCTGTGCGACCTCATGATGCCCCAAATGACGGGGATGGATCTGTACGCGGCCGTCGCCCAGAAATACCCCGGATTGGAGCGGCGCTTCGTGTTCATGACCGGAGGCGCATTCACACCCCGCGCGGCCGATTTTCTGGCGGCCTCGCGCAATCCACGTTTGGATAAGCCGTTCGACATGGCGACGTTGACGAAGGTCGTGCGGGGTTCGTAAACGGTTCGAAGGGAGACGAGGGGCATGGATCTCTTTTCGCGGGCGGCCACGCTTGATCGGCGCGGCCAGCCACTGGCCGAGCGGATGCGTCCGCAAACGTTGAAGGAGTTTATCGGCCAGGCGCATGTGCTCGGTCCGGGAAAACTGTTGCGTCGGGTGTTGGACGCCAAGGAATTGCCGTCGCTGATCCTGTGGGGCCCGCCGGGCACCGGAAAAACCACGCTGGGCCGGTTGCTGGCGGCCGAGGCGGGCGCTGATTTCGTGGCGCTGTCGGCGGTCATGGCCGGGGTCAAGGATCTGCGCGAGGCGATGGCCGAGAGCGCGCGCCGCCGCGATGAACACGGCAGGCGCACCGTGCTGTTCGTCGACGAGATTCATCGGTTCAACAAGGCCCAGCAAGACGCGCTGTTGCCGCACGTCGAGTCAGGGACGGTGACGCTGATCGGCGCCACCACCGAGAACCCGTCGTTCGAGGTGAACGCTGCGTTGTTGTCGCGCGCCAAGGTGGTCGTGCTGCACGCACTGTCCGAGTCCGACCTGCGTGAGGTGGTCAATCGAGCGATTGCCGATCCCGAGCGGGGCCTGGGCCAACTGGCGCTGGACGTGGCGGACGACGTGCGTGATCTGCTGGCGCGGGAAGCGCGCGGGGATGCCCGCCGGGCGCTGGCCGCGCTGGAAGCGGCAGCGGCGGTCGCGATTCCTGATCCGTCCGCGGGCCGGCGCACGATCGATCGCGCGGCCGTCGAGGAAGCGCTACAGCGGCGGACGTTGCTTTACGACAAGGCCGGCGACGAGCACTACGGCGTCGTCAGTGCGTTCATCAAGAGCCTGCGCGGCAGCGATCCGGACGCGGCCGTGTACTGGATGGCGCGCATGCTGGAGGCCGGCGAGGATCCTTTGTTCGTGTTGCGGCGGATGGTGATCTTCGCCTCCGAGGATGTGGGGCTTGGAGATCCGCGGGCGCTGTCGGTGGCACTATCGGCGCTGGACGCGTTCCGGTTCGTCGGTCTGCCCGAGGGGGTGCTGCCCATGACCCAGGCGGTCGTGTATCTGGCCACCGCGCCGAAGAGCAACACGGCACTGACGACGTACGCCGCCGCGAAGGCGGACGTCGATGCCCACGGCGCGTTACCCGTGCCCGCGCACCTGCGCAACGCCGCCACGGGTCTTGGCAGAAGTCTGGGCTGGGGCGCGGGATACCAGTACCCGCACGATCATCCGGACCATCACGTCGCCGAGGATTACCTGCCGATCGAGTTGCGCGGTCACCGCTACTACCATCCCACCAACCAGGGTCACGAACAGACGATCGCCCAGAAGTTGGCGCTACTGCGCGCCCCGGAAAAAACGGGCGGGCGTTCTTAGCGCCTTTCTTGGCGCCTTTCTTGGCGCCGGCGCGACCCGGGCGCCCGGGTCGATGGGCCTGCGCAGCATCCTGGGAAACGGGCGCACCTTCGTGTCCGTGGTCGGCCATTCGGTGGCCGCGGTTTCGTCCCCACCTGGGATGAACGCTTGTGGCATTCCGGTCAGCGCCCGGGAAACGTAGATTCCGCTGGTCAGCGCGGTTTGGTTCAGGCTGAAAACAACCCTGGCAATGCCTGGAAAAAGCGACATGTAGACCGTGTCCGCGATCGGGTTCACGGCCGTCGTCGCTCCAACGGTGCCGTCGGACGCCAGGGGCACGAAACCCAACGACGCGCTGAACGTCTGCTGGTTGAAGTTCTCCTGCACGACCAGACCCACCCCGACGTCCAGAAACGAGGCGGCGGACATCGAGAAGGCTCGCGGGGTACAGGTCGACAGCGGGGTGACCACACCGTCGTAGGCGGTGCCGGCGGCATTCAGGCGCGCCCACGATACTCGGTTGGCCGCTGCGTTCAGCGTGGCGCCGGAGTCCGCGTCTGGTACGGCCGTCACCGTGCACTTTCCCGTCGCATCCACCTTCGAGGTCAGCAGGTTGACGAGAAAGAAGGTTGGATCCGCGGGGTCCTCGAGGAAATCGTTGAAGTACAGCATCGTCCCATCGGCGCCGAGACCACCGAACCCCAGCACGTTCGCCGCCTCGATGACGCGCGAACTGGTCGTTGGGGCATCGATGTCCGTGATGGATTTCAGATCGGCGCCGAGGCCACCCGGCGTGGCCAACACCACGACGCCCTTGCTGCCGAAGGAAGCGTATTGGACGACGGCGGTATGGATGTTGGTGGGTGAGGTTCCGGCCGGAAAAGGCGCGGCTTGCAGTGTTCCCATGGTCCATCCGGTCGTTCCGTCGATCACCGGTTGCGACAGCCACAGCCAGCGCAAGGCGTCCGGCGTCCATCCCCACCCCGTGACGTTCGTGGCCACCGTGCGGCGACTGGCGGCATCGCCGATGGTTTGGATTTTCAGAATTTCGGGCGCGGTGAGGTTGGCCCGGGTGGACCAAACAACGGACAGGAAGTCGGGAGAAAAGCTGGCACCACTGCCATCGGCGCTGATGCGTTCGATCAAGGTCAAGGGCGCGCCGGTCTGGGTGTCGATGCGTCCGGCATACAGGTTGTTGAAGGCCGGATCCGCGGTCGCCTTGAGGCACAGCGCGGTGACGACGCCGGACCCGGCCACGCAACTGGCCAACTGATCCTGTTGCAGCAGGACCCGGCCGGCCGCGAAGCCCGGTCTCCACGCGAAGGCCGCCTGCGCGTCGTAGTAGATCAGGGTGTCGCCGAAGAATCCATGCGGGGCATCGGTGCTGATGCTGGCGCTCAACACCACGCAGTTGGGATCACCGGCGGCGCAGGTCGGGGCGGTCCCGGCCATGGCCCTCGTCAGGTTGAACACAACCAGCGACAGCGTGCCGGTCACGACTCCGGGCCGGATCGCGCCGCACCACTGATCGGGCGTCACGCCGCCAGCCGGGGTTGCCGCCGTCGAGCAGCTTTGGCCTGGACTGATCAACGCCGCCGGGCCGGGCAACACACGCACGTCCGTGGCCGGCGCGGGCGTGCCGCCGGAGCCACCGCCACGGCCGCCGCTGCTTCCCGCGCCGGCGTCGGGCGCGCCACCGCCGCTCCCCGGCGCGGCACCGCCGCTTCCGCCTGCGCCAACGCCAGGCGTTCCTGCACCACCTCCAGGCCCACCGCTGGTTCCGTCACCGCTTGCGAGATCGACAACGCCGCCGCTGTCAACGACGACCCTTCCGGAGCCACCAACCCCACCGTCGGTGCTCTCCGCGCCGCCCGTACCCGTTGCGCCGCGTCCACCGCTTCCCGTTCCCGGGACGGGATCGGGATATCCCAGACCACCGCGTCCGCTACCGCAGCCGGTTGCAAGGGTCAGCACCAATGCGCCCAGAACGAAAGCCGAGAACGAAGTCCGAATGCCCAACGCGGTCATCTCCCCACCTCTTGCTGGCAAAGTGTCCGACGATTCGACACCCAACCGGCGGGTAGAGCAAGCCGGTCACGTCGTACGGGACGCGGTGCTCCGGCCGACGTGCTGCCGATCACCCCAGGGTTGTCGTCACGTTTGATCGGGTCGAAATCCGATGCGTTTCTTCTGTTCCTCGGTTGGCGTCATCAGCTGGCGGATGGCATCGAACACCGCCCGGAATTGGGCGTCGTACTTCTTCTCAAGCGCGGCCAATTTCTTGGCGAGATCCGCGTTCGCTTGAAGCATTTGCCGCAAGCGCACGAACGCCCGCATGATCCCGACGTTCACCTGCGCGGCACGGGGGCTGCGCAACACGCTGGAAAGCATCGCGACCCCCTGCTCGGTGAATGCATAGGGGAGGTGTCGTCGACCGCCCCACGATCTTGAGGTGCCAAGTTGGTACTTCAAGTTTTCAAACTCCTCCTCGGAAAGGCGAAACATGAAATCGTCGGGAAACCGTTCGCTATTCCGGGTGGTTGCTCGAACCAGCGCCTTGGTTTGGACCTCGTAGAGGGCAGCCAGGTCCGCGTCGAGAATCACCTTGCGTCCTCGAAGCACGAGAATGACGCGCTCGATACGCTCGGCCGGTACGAGGTCGTCGTTACTCATCGGCCCGGACCTCCATTTCCTTCTTGTGGTACCAGGCTGGAGTCTCACGGGCGCATCCTCAAGAGATATCGACGCGACGGTCGACGAGTTGCGCCCAACCTTTGCGCGCACGTGGCGCCACGCCGGGTGACCCGCTGGGAAACCCAATCTGATTTGATCCGAACCTCTCCCTCACCCTAATTCGACCAGGGCAGCAATCTTTGAAAACCTCGCCCTCCGAATCGAGGTTGACACTCCAGTCGAGACCCGCTTGTCGCTGGCAAAGAATCAACGTTGGTGCGGTTGCCGGCGATCGACTCGCTTTTTGAGGACGAGAATTTTCCTCGTCCTAACGACTTTGGGAACAAGGTCGAAAAGGTGAAGGCCTGGCTGCGATCGGCCGATCAGCATCCTGAGTTCGGGCACTGGCAAGGGCTCTCCAAAGTTCTCGGATCCGCTCTCGAACCGGCCGCGCCTGAAGGAACGCCCTCCTAACGTCGCAGCAGGCGCTCCGTGCAACGCTTGGAGCGTGTCTCCTCCGAATCTCTCCATCCGAATGAACGGACGGTCGTGGGGCCACACCTCGACGTCTATTCCCTAGCGCCATCTGGTTCCGGATCGTAGTCGGCAGGGCGCCACATCGAGCGGGTATCGACGCGCTGATCGATGCTTGTGACCTCCCCCCTGACCTCAGACCACTAGTCGGCGGTCAAGCCGTCACGGCTCACGACCGCTGTCGACTGCCTGGGTTGCGGGTCAGGCTGAGGATCGAGTTTTCGCCCCAGTATCCGTCGCTGACCGCCTCGGCGCAGGTCGGGTCCTTGATCCACCGCTCGCCGTTGATGACGTACTTGTATTCATAAGTTCCCGGCACCATTTCGACGCGGCCATGCCACCGGCCGTCCTCACGCAGGGCCAACGGATCGGCCAGTTTGTCCCAGCCATTGAACGTGCCGACCACCGAGACCGTCAGCGGTGGTTGCTCCTCGCCGGCGAAAACGAAATCCGCGTGGGTGTCGGGTACGTACACGGACAACCGGTTCCGTCCCAGCTTCTTGGCCTGATACAGCGCACGGTCGGCGGCCTCGATCAGTGGTCCACTTGCCGAACCGTCGCGGGGAAACGTGGCCACCCCCATGCTCACGCTGACCCGATGGTGTTCGCCGTTGTCGAGCACGATCGTGTTTGCCTCCACCCGCAGGCGCATGCGCTCCGCCAGATCCTGGGCCGTTCGCTTCGTCGTCTCGGGAAGAATGTGCGCGAACTCCTCGCCACCATAGCGGGCCACCAGATCCGTCTCGCGGCTTTCTTTGGTCAGGACGCGCGCCACTTGAATCAACGCGTCGTTGCCAGCCGGGTGGCCGTGGGTGTCGTTGAAATGTTTGAAGTGGTCGATGTCCAGCATGATCAGGGACACCGGATGGCGGTAGCGCCGCGCGCGTTGAATCTCTTCTTCAAAACGTTTTTCGAAATAGCGCAGGTTGTGCAGGTCGGTCAGCGGATCGCGGAAGGCAAGGTCCAGAAGTTCCGCGTAGCTGAAGCGGTCCACGTCGGCCGGAACGCCGGCGGCGGCCTCCAACCCTTCCGCCAGATCCAGGGCAGCCGTCCGCAGTCCCACCGTTCGTCCGAGGCGGCCGGCCAACTCCATACGGTGTGTTCTCAGGGCCTCGAACAGAAGCCGCGCGTGCTGGTTTTCCAGGGACTGTCCACCGACTTCCAACGACAAGGCTTGCAGGTCGATTCGATCCAACGATCCCGCCAATGTCGCTTCCAGATCGCTTCCCGATCGTCCACCGAATGCCAGCGCCCGCAAGAAGCGCAAGCTGTCGCGCGTGGCCAGATCCTTCAGAATCGCCGATGCCACCAGTGTCATGCGTTCCTAAAGATACTCCGCCCGTGTTCCGCAACGGGACAGCATCATCACGCGTGTTGTTTCAACTCGGGCCAGTCCAGCGCCCAGCCCAACGCCCGCTTCACAAGAATGATCCGGTCGGGGTGGAGCCGGTGGCCGGCAAACGCCCTGTCGAGCAGTGAGCAGCTGACCACCGCTTCCCGCAGGGGCTGATTCGTCTAGAATGCCAGCCATGAAATGGCTTTTCGACTTCGGTGGTCGCGGCGCGTGGGTCTTCCTGTTGGTGGTCGGCTTCACCTTCGGTTGCTCCGGTTCAAGCAGGCCGTTTGGTGGGGAGGGCAGCGGTGGCGCTGTCGGTGATGCCGGGACGGGCGGGACGGGAATGGAGGGTGGCGGTGGCGTGACGGCGACCGGTGGCACCTCGGGGACCGGAGGTGCGACCGGAACGGGAGGAGCAATGGCCGGTGGTGGTGCGGTCGGAAGCGGCGGAGCCACGGGTACGGGCGGAGCGGCGGCGGGCGGCGGACGTGTCGGAACGGGTGCTGGAGGTGGTGGAGGTGCCGGGACGGGTGGTGGAGGTGGCGGCGGACGCGTCGGAACGGGCGGGGCAGCCGGCGGCGGGGGACGTGTCGGGACGGGAGGTGGTGGGGCTGGACGGGGAGGCGCAGGCACCGGCGGCACGGGGACCGGCGGCGCGGGCACCGGCGGGTTGACCGGAACCGGGGGCCGACCGGGAACGGGAGGTTCGCCGGGAACCGGGGGAACCGGGACCGGCGGCGGGGCAGGGGGGACCGGCGGCGCCAGCGGTTGCACGGTTGTGCCTCGCAACGAATGCTGCACGACGGACGCCACCTGCAAGACCTCCGGCGATCGATGCATTGGAGGAACCTGCTCGGCCACTTCGATCGGGATTTGCAAGCCGCGGCCGGTCAATGCGGGCGAATGCTGGCGGGATGGGGACTGCGCGCAGGGCGTTTGTGCTGGTGCTCAGGTGTGCCCCTGCGGTGCCGCTTGCTTGCTTCCGGACAAACCGGGGACCTGCGCCGCCGTGATCACCAACCTGCGTTGACGTTCGTCCGCGTCGCCGCTACGGTCGCGGGGTGTCAACACGCGAAACGTCACGAATCATTGTTGCGCCCGATATCGGTGATCAGCCGGGCACCGAAACGCGCCTGCCGCAACGCCGCGATGTTCTGAAGCTGGCGGCGTCCTCGGTCGCGGGCGCCGCCTTTGCGTCGACGGTGGCCGCCGGCCACGCGCGCGCCGCGATCCCGCATCCACCGAAGGCCCCGCGCGCGTTCCCAGACGATTTTCTGTGGGGTGCCGCCACCGCCGCGTATCAGGTTGAGGGGGCCGCCGCCGAGGACGGTCGCGGACCGTGCGTGTGGGACATGTTTTGTCGCAGGCCCGGCAAGATCTGGCGTGACCAGTGCGCCGATCGTTCGGCCGATCACTATCACCGCATGAAGGAGGACGTGGCCCTGATGAAGCAGATGGGCCTGCCGGCCTATCGGTTCAGCATCTCGTGGTCGCGTGTGTTGCCCGACGGGACAGGCGCCGTGAACGCCAAGGGGCTGGATTTCTACGACCGGTTGGTCGACGAGCTGATGGCCGCGGGGATTGCGCCGTGGGCGACGCTGTATCACTGGGATCTGCCGCTTGGCATCTATCACCGCGGCGGGTTCATGAACCGCGACGTGGCCGAATGGTTTGGCGATTACACCAAGATCGTCGCGCGCAAACTGTCGGACCGCGTGCTGTCGTGGATGCCGCTGAACGAGCCGCAGGTTTTCATCGGATCGGGCATGCAGGTGGGGCGGCACGCGCCGGGCGATCAACTGCGTTTTTCCGAGGTCATGCTGGCCGCGCACAATACCTTGCGGTGTCATGGCCGCGCGGTGCAGGCGCTGCGCGCCGAGAGCAAAACCAAGCTGCAGATCGGCACGTCGCAGGCGGGCGTGAACAAGATTCCGGCGACCGACAAGCGCGCGGATGTCGAGATCGCGCGCGAGCGTGCGTTGGCGACCGATCCCGAGACGATGTACAGCAACACGCTGTGGCTGGACCCGATGGTGTTGGGCAAATACCCCGACGACTATTTGAAGGGGAACGCGAAACACCTACCGGCGTTGTTCGCGACCGGCGCGCTGGCGGAGGACCTGAAGGTGATTGGCCAACCGTTGGATTTCGTCGGTATCAACCAGTACCAGGCCGAACGCGTGCGCCGCGGCAAGGACGGCAAGGCCGAGGTGGTCCCGTTCCCCGATGGATTTCCCATCACCGCCAGTTTCGAATGGGCGGTGGCGCCCGAGACCATGTACTACATGCCGAAGTTCATTTACGAACGGTACAAGAAGCCGATCTTCATAACGGAGAACGGGATCTCGGTGCGCGACTGGGTCAGCCTGGACGGCAAATGTCACGATCCCACGCGCATCGATTTCACAACGCGTTTTCTGCGTGAACTGGGCCGCGCCATCGCCGACGGTGTTCCGGTGCGCGGCTACCTGCACTGGTCGCTGCTGGACAATTTCGAATGGGCGGAGGGATTCAAACACCGGTTCGGTCTGATTCACGTCGACTACGAAACCGGCAAACGCACGCCAAAGGATTCCGCCGCCTGGTACCGCGACGTGATCGCGACCAAGGGTCGGAATATTTTCGCGTAGCGGCGCACGGCCGAACCGCGATTGGCCGCGCTTTGATCGCGCCGCAACTCAGACGCTGGCACGTCCCCTGACGGGATGCCCCGCGTCATCATAAGAGGTTCGGTCGCCCGCGTTTCGTCAAGTGTCAGCCGGGTTCGGCCGAATGCATCATTTGGTACCGGCTGGACCCGAGGATGGATGGCCACTTCATCGGTCGAAGGGAACAGTCGATCAATGCGGAGGGTCGAGACTATGAGGTATGCGCATCGTTCGTCGCTGGCTTCCACCTCGATTGTGGTGACGGTCGCGGCCCTGGCGTTCTGGGGTTGCGGCGGCGGCGGGGGAGCCCCCATGGGTGCCGGCGGCGGCACGACGAAGGTCGATGGTGGTACCGGTGGAACGGCTGGGGCACCCAGCGACGGGCCCACAGATGACGTTACTGGTGGCGACGCCACCAAGGATGTGCCGGCGTGCGGGGCCGATGACGCAAGTTGCGTTGTGGGGCTGGGCGGCAACATGGGACTCTGTCGCTCGAACGTCTGTGTCCCTTGCACGGACGTGCAGGACGACCAGGCGTGCGTGGGTGCGTACGGGGCGGGGCGCCTGTGCCTAGGGGGCCGTTGCGTGCTGGCAGCCTGTCGCACGCGCGCGGATTGCGAAACCGATCAGGTTTGCAAAGGCGCAACCTGCCAGGCGTGCGCCGATCGCGTTGACGATGCGCTGTGCGGGGCGGGCCACATCTGCGTGGCGGGGGACTGCACGGCGGGCACCTGTCACGACTCGGCCCCGTGCGGCGGCGGAACGCTGTGCGTGGACAGTACCTGCGGCGCCTGCATGGACATGATTGATGATGGTGCTTGCGCGGCGAAATACGGCGCGGGCTCGATCTGCAACGGCGACGTTTGCGTGCCCGGATGCCGGAATCCCTCCGACTGCGGCGGCGGCCAGCTTTGCAAGGGCAGCGTCTGCGCCGCCTGTACCGGCGCCGACAGCACCGCTTGCGTGTCCCGTTATGGGGCGTCCAGCGTCTGCCAGAACGGTGCCTGCACACAGGGCATCTGCTCCAACGACACCGGATGTGGCGGCAACACGTTGTGCCAGAGCGCCAGCTGCAACGTCTGCGCGGATCAGGTGGACGACGCCCGCTGCAAGAGCCGCTACGGGGCAAACAAGCTGTGCGTGGGCAGCAGTTGCATCGTCGCGGACTGCCATACGACCGCGGACTGCTCGACCGGCAAGCTTTGCAAGAACAACCTATGCACCGTCTGCGCCGATCCCGGCGACGATGGGCTGTGCGGCGCGGGCAAGTTGTGCCTTGCCGGAACCTGCACCACCGCCAGTTGCCGCACATCCGGATCCTGTACAGCCGGCCTGTTATGTGTCGGCAACACCTGCGCGGCCTGTACGAACGGCACGGACGATGGCGCGTGCGCCACCCGCTATGGTGCGGGCACCATCTGCAGCGCCGGAACTTGCGCACCCGGCTGCCGGAATGCCTCGAACTGCGGCAGTGGCCTGCTTTGCAAGAACAATGCGTGCGGCGCTTGCGCAGGGGGCGACGGCGCCGCGTGCGTGTCCCGTTATGGGGCCAGCAGCGCTTGCCTCGCCGCCGCCTGTACCCAGGGCACCTGCCCCGATGACGACGGATGTGGCGTCGGAACCCTGTGCCAGGGTACCAGGTGCGATCCATGCGCCGACACCACGGACGATGCCCGCTGCAAAACCCGATATGGATCGAACCAGCTGTGCGTGGGCGGAAGCTGTGCGGTTGCGGACTGCCACACCACGGCGGACTGCGCGAACGGTGCCGTCTGCAAGAATCATCTTTGCACGGCCTGCGCCGATCCCGGCGATGACGGCCTGTGCGAGGCTGGCCAGCTGTGCCTGGGCGGTATGTGCAAGGCGGGCAACTGTCGAGCGTCGGCGGCTTGCACCGCCGGTCAGCTGTGTCTCGGCAACACATGCACCGACTGCAACAACGTCACGGACGACGGCGCCTGCGCCTCCCGTTATGGCGCGGGCACCATCTGCAACGGTGGCACTTGCGCCGCGGGTTGTCGTTCGCCGGCGGATTGCGGGAGTGGCAACCTGTGCAAGAACAATCAGTGCGTGGAATGTGTCGACGGCGATGATCCCGCGTGTGCTTCTCGATACGGCACGGCCAGCGTCTGCAGCATGGGCCTATGCACCCAGCAAGGCTGCACCGCTGACAGCGCCTGCGGAGGCGATACGCTGTGCGCCCAACAGGTCTGTGGGCCGTGTCTGGATCCCGGCGACGATCTGCGTTGCCAGACCCGCTACGGCGCGAACCGGCTGTGCGTCGGCGGCGCCTGTCGGATCGGCAACTGTCGGACCGATGCGTCTTGCGCGACCGGTCAGCTCTGCAAGAACAACAACTGCGGCACGTGCAGCGACGTGACCGACGACGGGAAGTGCGCCGCCAGATACGGCGCGGGAAACATCTGCAAGGGCGGTGTTTGCGTGATTGGTTGCCGGGCCAACGGGGATTGTCAGGGCGGCACCCTGTGTCGCGGTGACTTCACCTGCGGCGCCTGCGTCGACCCTTCCGACGACAGTGCCTGCGTCGCCCGGTATGGCGCAGGGAAGATGTGCAATGGCGGAGCCTGCATGACGGGCTGCCGATCCGACAACGTTTGCCAGGCTGGTCAACTCTGCAGCACGCCCGTTTGTGCCCCCTGCCTGGACCCGGCCGACGACGTGAAATGCGCGACCCGTTACGGGGCGGACAACATCTGTAACGCTGGGACGTGCGCATCCGGTTGCCGCGCGGCCTCGGGGTGCACGGGTGGCAACGCGAACAAACTGTGCTCCAACAAAACGTGCACGGCCTGCACCGAAGACGGCGCCGGCGATGCCGCCTGCACCAGTCAGTATGCCCAGACCACGGTCTGTGTTTCCGGCCTCTGCAAGCCGGGCAATTGTCGCAGCTCGGCCGATTGCGCCAGCCCGAATCCGGGATACGTGTGCGTGAACAATCAGTGCACGCCTTGCGCGAACAATTCGGACTGCACATCGGATGCGGCGTACGGAGTGGCAACCATCTGTCACGCCGCCGCCGGTGCCGATCAGGGTCGGTGCGTGTCGAATGCGTGCGGGAATCCAAACCTCGCCTGCGCGGCGAACCCGTCGGTCAATTTCTGCTGCGGAGCCGCCTGCGTCACCGGGAATTGCTGCACGATCGCTCAGTGTGGTTTCGGGCAGACCTGCACGGGCAACAAGTGCAGTGTCTGCAACACGGTCGTCGACGGCAACTTTTATGTCGATCCGGTGAACGGCAATGACAGCGTGGGCATTACGGGAAGCGCGACCTGCCCGTGGAAAAGCATTTCCTTCACCCTGCAAACGCTAAGCGCCGTTGCACAGCCGGTGACCATCAACGTCGCCGCCACAGGACCCCTGTCGTCGAGTACCGGGGAGATATTCCCGATTGGGGTCACCGCCGCCATCCCCGGCAACGGCAATCAACGCATCATTCCCGCGAACCGGACCATCAGGGGCGCAGGTACGGACGTCCCCACCATCAAGGTGACATCGAACGTCGCGGGCTTCTACCTTGCGGCGCCCAACAGTCGCCTGTCGCAGATGGTCATCGATTCGGTCGATCTGGCGAACAAAGGCGCTTACGGCATCCGGGTGTTTCAGGGTGCCGCCGCCAGCACGTCGATCGATCACGTCACCGTCCGCAACATGCGTAACGAGGGCATCAGGATCGGTCGGATCGGCTCGACGTCGACCACCAGCGGTATTCTGACCATTGGCGCGGGGACCACGGTCAGTGCGAACGGCAGCTCGGGCAACAACGGCGGCATGCGCGTCTTTGAGAACGGCGTCGCGATTGTCACGGGGGGGGCGAACAGCGATCCCATCCAGTTCACGGGCAACAACGGATACGGCTTCGAGGCCTTTGATCTGGGGTCAGTCACGGTGACGGGCGTCGCCCTTTACCCCGTGCCCGTTGGGCAGAACAAGGGATCCGTCGTTGTCGAGGGCAACACCCTGGGAGGCATCACCATTCAGAATTGCGCCACCAGCACCGAGATCTACACGCCGACCAACGGAGGTCCCGCGGCGCCCGCCGGCACCAGGTCGTGCAGCGTGACCTTGGGTGACACCACCAGCGCGCCACCCCAAAGCATCATCGACGGCTTGGCGATCTGGAACCACACGCTGAACAACGGAAATGGCATGGTCGTCAACGCCGGGGCGCGCGTGTTACTGCGCAACAGCGTGGTCCTTGGCAACGCGCGTTCAGGTGTGCGCCTCAACAACGGACCAGGCGTGAACGTCGCGAACGGCGCTCCACCGCCCACGAACTGGACGTACACCGTCTTCGACCTCAGTGGGATTGACCTTGGCACGGCGGGCAGTCCGGGACGCAACACCCTGCAAGTGGGTTTCGGTCCAGCCAGCAACCTCGGCGCGGGCCTACAGATCAACATCAGCGCCACGCGAAGCCAGACCGCAAAGGCCGCCGGAAACTTCTTCCAGGCGAACGCGAACCCGTTGCAGGTGTTTGACTGCAACTCGGGCACGGTGGGAGCGGTGTCCCGAAACTTCCCGAGCATCACGACCTGTGCCGCGGGCAACCCCAGCGGTGGCGTCTCGGTCTGCGGCAACATCACCGCGGGCGTCGGCGCCAACGGTATCGACGTTTCCGGCTGCAGCATTCCGTGACCGCTGCTTAAGGTTGGTGCCCCCGGTGACGATGCTGCATTGCGAGGGGATTCCTCCCCGGGGGAGAACGGCATGTCTGGGAATCAGCGCGGTCGTCGGGGGCAGGGGGAAGCAGCAGGTTCTTTCATACTGCTCGTGTCCATTCTGTTCGGTCTCACCGGAGCCTCCTGTCTGGTCGACGACAACCCCAAGTGCGGCGCCTATCAAGTGCTCGATGCCCAGCACCTTTGCGTTTGCGCGGAGAATGCCGTGTGGTCGACGGTGTCGGTCAGCGCATGCGTGCCCTGTGGCCCTGGCGAAACGGCGGTCGCGAACAAATGTGGCTGCGCGGTCGGATCCGCGCACAACGCAGCGGGGATCTGCGAAGCGATACCGGCCGGTCTGGGCGTGGCCTGCACAATCGGTGGCGCCGAATGTCTGACCGCCGCGTTTCCGTATTGTGCCGTCTCCGGTCAGGCGGGCTACTGCACTTCAAGCGGATGCACCACCCACGCCGATTGTCCGTTGGACTACTCATGTGATCCGACCACCGTGCCGGGTCACTGTCGCAAGGCGCCCACCGGCCAAGGAATGATGTGCGAGAGTGATCCCGACTGTGCGGGCACCGACGCGACGTTGTGCCTGCCCGTTCTGAACTGTTCGATCCAGGGCTGTCAGCTGGCGCCCAATTCGTGTCCGCGCGGTTTGACCTGCTGCGACCTGACCGCGCGAGGCCTTGCGAAAAACGTCTGTATTCCGGGAAGCGGGTGCCCATGAAAACCCAATCAAGAAGCCTGCGCGCGTGGTGGCCGGCCGCCGCACTGACCGCGGCGCTGGCACACCCAGCTGTCGCCCCGTCGGCCCACGCAGCGGCCGTTCCGGCGGACGCACCAGTCGAAAGCACACCGGCGTCCGCACCGGTACCGGTGACGCCGCCGGTGACGCCGCCGGCGACGCTGCCGGTGACGCCGCCGGTGACGCCGTCGGTGACACCGGCCCCGGCGCAAACTCCCCAGCCGTCAGTTTCCGCCCCTGCCGACCCGGTGGACTACGGCTCGCTCATGCCTTCGGACGATCCCACCCAGCCAGAAACCAAACTGGATATCTATGGATTCGCCGATTTCTCTTTCGGGAAATTGTTCCTCGCTGACAACAACCGCTGGAACGGTTACCTCAGTCCCAAGCCGACTTTCGGGATCGGCAACCTGAACGTCTACTTCAGCGGCCATCTCAGCAGCCGGGTCAGAAGCCTGGTCGAGGTCCGCTTTCTGTACCTGCCGAACGGCGTATCGACGATCGGCCCGGATGGAAAAGTCACGACGACCAACACCAGCGTTCAGGATCCCGTCGAGATCCATCGACAACTCAGTTGGGGCGGAATCTCGATCGAGCGTGCCTGGGTCGAGTTCGAGGCCCACGAGCTTCTGGTCATCCGGGCCGGTCAGTTCCTGACCCCGTACGGTATCTGGAACGTCGACCACGGCTCACCCACCATCATCGGCGTTCGCCGGCCTTTTGTTGTGACCGAGGCACTGCTTCCCGAGCGTCAGACCGGGATCGAGATTCACGGGCGGTACGCCGCGAACTGGGGCACCAGCGGCTATCACCTCACAATTTCCAATGGGCGCGGCATCGCCAACGAATACATCGACCAGAACGACAACAAGGCCGTCGGTGGACGGTTGTTCGCAACCACAAGGAAGGTCGGCGAGCTGACCTTGGGAGGGTCGTTCTTTCGCGGACGCCAAACGGCGTATGACCAGAACTGGACCCAGGACGCGGCCGGCGTTACGCGTCTGATCTCGAAGGCAATCAGAGACGACATGGAAAATTCCGTCGCCTTCGACCTGAAATGGATGTGGCAATCCCTGCTGGTGCAGGCGGAATTCATGACGTCACACCGGGAATTCGAGGATGGCGCGCGCCCGAGGGCCCAGGTCCCCTATCTGGCGTACGAACCCGATCACCGGCGTTGGGGTGGTTACGGCCTTGTCGCCTATCGAACCCCATTTTGGAACTTGATGCCGTACTTCCTGTTCGAGCAGATGAAGTTCGCGATCGGCGACACGCCCAATGTCGCGGCAATCCACGCCGGAGTCAACGTGAGACCCGATCCCGCGCTGGTATTGAAACTGGAATTTTTCCGGGTGTGGTTCCCAGGCGCGCTCCCCGCCTCGATGGGTAAAGACAACGTGTCGGGGTTGACGGCCCAGGTGGCGTGGGTCTTCTGATGAATCGGTTCCCCTTCCTTCGCCGCCAGGCCATGGCGTTAGTGCTGATCGCGGGTCTCTGGCCGACGGACGCGCGTGGCGCCGCTCCGGTACCAGGGGACGTTCTGGTGGTTGTCGTGTCGCAGTCGACCCCTTTGGCCGGGATACGCCTCGATGATCTGCGGCGGCTGTTTCTCGATGAAATGATTCGCGACGCCGACTGGAACAAGTTGGTACCCCTCAACCAAGTACCCGGCAGTTCGGAACGGACGCTGTTTGATTCCCGGGTCCTCGGCATGGCCCCGGACGAGATGGCGCGTTTCTGGATCGATCGCAAGGTGCGCGGCGACAAAGGCGCTCCCCGCAGCGTCGCGCCCGCGGGAAATCTTGCGCGGTTGGTCGCCAAGTTCAAAGGAACGATCACGTTCATTCGAACGGTCGACATGATTCCCGGTCTGAAGATCGTCAAGATCGACGGCCGCGGCCCGGGCGACGCGGGCTACGCCTTTGCCTCCCAGGGTCGGTGATGACCGAACCGCAAGCGGTGGATCTCAGTCGAACCAACGCGTTCCGACGCCTATCCTCCACGCGCCTGAAAACCATTTTGACCATCTTCATCGTGGCCGTCGTGTTGGGCGAATCCGGCGTCACCTTGGGTCTGGTTTGGCGCATGTTCGACGAATTCGATGCCTCGGTTCTTTCGGATCTTCGGTGGAAAACGTCGCGAGCACCGCGCGAACTGGCGATCGCCGCCGATGTCGCCATGGCGATCGGCGACGGCGCGATGGTCAGCGAAAGTTTCCGTGATTACCGTGGCAATCCCGACGTCGAGGCGATTGTAGTCGTCGACAGCAAGGGGAAGTTGCTGGCGCGCTACGGGCAACCATCGGAGGACGCTGGGCGCCTGTTTCTGGGAACCGAGGGCGAATTGCGCGAGAACGACAGGTCACTATCGTCCTGGCGACGTGCCACGATCGAAGGGCAGAACGTGGGTCAGGTCGCGGTCGTGATCTCGAAGCAACGTTTGCAGGCTGGGTTCCAGCTGCGCAACCACATACTTTTGCTCGCGGGTGGCGGGTCGGTGGTCGCGATCATCGGCAGCTTTGTGTTTGTGGCGTTCTACCTGGGACCGTTGCTGCGGTTCACGGAAGAGACCTTCAGGAAGATGGTTGAACTGAACGCCACTCTCGAGGAGCGGGTCAACGAGCGCACCGCGGCCTTGACTCATGCCAATGGAAATCTCGAAGAGAGCCTTCAGAAGCTTCACGCCACGCAAACCCAGTTGGTGGATGCGTCGCGGCGCGCCGGCATGGCTGACGTGGCGACCACGGTCCTTCACAATGTCGGCAACGTTCTCAATAGCGTCAACGTTTCGTCGGAGTTCCTGCTCGAAAGCGCCCGATCGTCGTCGATGGAAAAGCTCGAGCGGATGGCGGCGATGATGCGGGCACACAAAGGAGATCTGGGCGACTATTTCGCGCACGATCCGAAAGGCCGCAAGATGCCGCCGTTTCTTTTGTTGCTGGCCGACGCGGCCGGCGACGAGAGGCGGCGCGCCACTCTGGAAGCAGAGTCGCTGCGGGAAAATGTCGATCACATAAAAAACATTATCAGCCGACAGCAGGAATTTACCCGTACGCGCGCCGGCGTGATCGAGAACATCGCCGTCGATGAACTGATCGACACGGTACTCAGGATGGTGGCGCCATCATTTGAGAAACGCGGGATTGACGTGGCCCGCGGTGCGGACGGGGGGCTCCGGGTTGCGGTGGATCGCCACAAAATGGTCGAGGTGCTTATGAACGTCTTGACCAACGCGCGACAGGCAGTCGAGGACAATCCGGGAGCAAAAATCGTGCGGGTCAACGTTTGTCGAAAGCAGACGGCGGCGGCTGGTCGCGTGGAGGCGGATCGGATTCTCATCGAGATCGCGGACAACGGATCAGGCATCGTTCCGGGCAATATGGCCAAACTGTTTGAACAGGGCTTTACAACCAAGAAGACCGGACACGGATTTGGTCTACACGGCAGTGCTTGCGCCATGATGGAGATGGGTGGGGCCCTGCGGGTCCACAGCGACGGGCAGGGATTGGGCGCGACGTTCACCATGGAACTGGTTGCCGCCGAAGCCGTCGTATCCATGGAAAACAGGGCCGCCGGGTGAAGTCCACCCAAGATTCCACCGATGACAGTCGCGGAGTATCGCGATGAACCAGGTGGATAGGGCATTGGGCGCTGCGCGGCAGGGCAACCGGATCCTGGTCATCGACGACAATCCGGCTATTCACGGGGATATCAAGAAAATCCTGGGGCCATCGCTGCGAGACGCGTACGGACCGGCCCTTGATGAAATGAGCGCTGATCTATTTGGAGACGATCAGGGACCGACGGCATCCCGGACATCTTTCGAGGTCGATTCGGCGTATCAGGGGCAAGAGGGACTGGAGAAGGTCAAATCTCGGATGCAGACGGACGATCCGTACCTGCTGGCGTTCGTGGACGTCCGCATGCCTCCGGGCTGGGACGGAATAGAGACGATCGAGCGCCTGTGGGAGGCGGATCCAGCCCTGCAGATCGTGCTGTGTACCGCGTTTTCAGACAATTCGTGGCGGGAAATTTCGGGGCGCCTGCATCGTCTGGACGGTTGGTTGGCTCTGAAAAAGCCCTTTGACACCATCGAGGTGCTGCAGGCCGCGCACGCGCTCAGCAACAAATGGTTGCTTAGTCAGCAATTGCACCGGGAGTTCGCCAGTCTGGAAACCATGGTTGCGGGGCGCACCCAGGAACTTCAGGTCCTGAACGAACAGCTGATGCGCGAGGTCGGGGAACGCAAGGTGGCGGAAGAGAACCTGCGTCACCTGGCCACCCACGACGCCCTGACAGGGTTGGCCAATCGTACGCTGCTGCGCGATCGTCTCGAACAGGCGATTGCGCGCACACGTCGCTTCAAGACGTCGCTTTCCGTGCTGCTGCTGGATCTGGACGGGTTCAAGGGCATCAATGACAGTTTGGGGCACGACGCTGGCGATCTGGTGCTGAAAGCAGTCGCGCGGAGGCTTATCAACTGCGCGCGCGAATGCGATACCGTAGCCCGATTGGGTGGAGACGAATTCTCGATCGTTCTTCCGGACCTTCGTACTCCCGATGACAGCCTGGTGGTGGCCGAGCGCATCATGACCTCCATCCGGGAGCCGATCGCGCTGGGCGGACAACTTTACGACGCGGGGGCCAGCATCGGCATTGCGGTGTTCGGGCGGGACGCCCAGGAGCCGGAGGGACTGCTGAAATGCGCCGACGTGGCGATGTACGACGCCAAGAGGGAAGGCAAGACGACCGGCCGATCGGTTTGTCGGTTCTACCTGCCCGCGACCGCGGCGGGCCTGTCGGAAGGCAATACGTTGCGCGACGATCTCAAGGCCGCCATCGCGGGCGATCAGCTTTTTCTCATGTACCAGCCTCTGGTCGATCTGGTCACGACCGAAATTGTCGGTTTTGAAGCGTTGGTGCGGTGGCGTCATCCCACCCTTGGCGTGGTCCCGCCCTTGCGGTTTTTGCCGCTGGCTGAAGAGATGGGATTGATGTCGGCGATCGGTCGATGGGTGTTGCGCCAGGTCTGCGGTCAGAACGCGGAATGGCAGCGCAAAGGACTGCGCGTCGTGCCGGTGGCGGTCAATCTTTGTGCAACGGAACTACAGCATCCCGCTCTGTTTGATGCCGTTTCCGGCTTCTTGCAGGCAGCCGGGTTGTCGCCGCGGCTACTGGAGATCGAGGTCACGGAGACTTCGATGATGGGCGATGTCGAACAGACCTTGACCAATATTTCTCGGCTTCACGATCTTGGGGTCCGCGTTGTCATCGATGATTTTGGCGTGGGAATGTCGTCCCTGAACCGTCTGAAGTTGCTTCCCGTCGACGCCATCAAGATCGACCAGATATTTGTCCGGGAGATCGCCCGGGACTCGCGGGACGTGGCGATCGTGACGGCGATGGTGTCGCTGGCCAGTTCACTGGGCTTGCAGGTGGTCGCCGAAGGTATCGAGACGCAGGAGCAACTGGATGTCCTGCGAGGACTAGCCTGGGGCGGGCGGGAGTCCGCGCCTGGCCCTATCGGCCAGGGTTACCTTTTCAGTCGGCCGGTGGCGAGCGAGGACGCGGTTCGTCTGTTGGCCGCCGGACACTTCAGGCGACACGCGGTCGGAAGCGGACCTTCCCGGTGAGCGATTTGCGCGGGGCGTTCCTTAAGTCAATGTCGCGACCCGTCGAATCCAGGTCAAGGGACAAAACATGACAAAACAACGTTCTGGGCAGTCGGGTGTCACTCTGATCGAAATGCTGGTGGTCATCGCGATCATTGGGATCATTACCGCGGTGATGGTGCCCATGGTTACGAAGTACATCGACGACGCGCGGGTTGCCCGGGCGCAGGCCGATTGCAATTCGATGCGGACCGCCGTTCTGGGCTTCTACAAGGACACCGGGCGCTGGCCCGATACGACGGGGGCACCCAACACGTTGCCCAGCAACCTCTACACGATCTTCAGCGCGGGCACGCGCGCCCTCGGCGGCGGCAACCTGGGCTGGGGCGACACGACTGCTTCGGCCCGGATGCGCATTCACTTCGTCCAAAACAACCCGGGTGCGACCGACTACCCGTTGACCGGCGAAAGAGCCTGGCGCGGTCCGTACATGTCCGAGGACAAGGCGGATGCCTGGGGACGGGCCTACGAGATCAACATTCGCGCCGCGTACACCGACACGGCGGTCGAGCGCTCGGCGGTCTACTGCCTGTCGGCCGGGCCGAATTCGACCTTCGAAACCACCTTTCTCCAGGCGGGGTCGGCCGCCGTCGTGGGCGGCGACGACATCGCCATCCGGATCCGTTAGGCCCGCGTGAGCGCTGCAGCGGCGGGACAGGCGTCGGCCAACAGCAAGGCCTTCGCAAGCCGCCTGGTGGCCGCGGGCCTGTGTAACGTCGCCCAGATACGCCTTGCCGAGCAGCAGGCGGCACGCACCGGTGAGAGCCTGGCGCAGGTTCTGACCTTTCTGGGTTTCGTTGTCGAGAAGGACCTGCGCCGCGTGATGGCGCAAGAGGCGGGCGTTCCCTTTGTCGATCTGGGCGAGGTCTTCATCGATCGGGAGGCGATCAAGAGCCTGCCGCGCGCGCTGGTTCAACAGCACAAGGTGTTCCCGCTTGCCTTCGACGCGAACCGCCTGACCGTGTGCATGGCCGACCCGTTCGACCGGGTCGCGCAAGCGGCGATCGCCAGGGCGACCACGGCCCGGGTCGAGGTGGTCGCCGCCACCGAGGAGGCGATCCTTGGGGCCATCGACCTGTATTACGGCCGCGGGGCGGAGGTCAACTTCGACACCCTGGTGCGCGACGCGCTGGCAGCCGGCAGCGAGACAAACGCCGGCCGGGAGTCTCCGATTGTGCAGCTTTGCGACCAGTTGCTGATTCACGGCCTTCAGCGGTCAGCCACGGATATTCACATCAGCCCCGAAACGCGCGTCGTGCGGACCCGGTACCGAATCGACGGCGAGTTGCAGACGGGACCCTCCCTGCCCGTGCAGCTCATGCCGGCCATCACGGTTCGCTTGAAGATCATGGCGGGGCTCAACATCAGCGAAATTCGCGTGCCCCAGGACGGCAAGATCCCCTACAAATTCCTTGGCAAGGCCTACGATCTGCGGATCAGCACGCTGCCCAATCTGGGAGGCGAGAACATCGTCATGCGCATCCTGCGCAAGGACAATCTGGTCATGGGCATCGAACGGGTAGGGTTTTCGGATGCGGTGATGAAACAGGTGAAGGACGTATTGGGGCAGCCGAACGGAATCATGTTGGTCACGGGACCCACCGGTTCGGGAAAGACGACGACGCTCTACTCGATCCTGTCGCACATGAACTCGCTGGAGCGGAACATCATCACGGTCGAGGATCCCGTCGAATACGAGCTGCCTATCATCCGGCAGTGTCAGGTCAACCCCAAGGCCGGACTGACGTTTGCCGCCTGTTTGCGGGCCATCCTGCGCCAGGATCCGGACATCATTCTTGTTGGAGAAATGCGCGATCAGGAAACCGCCGAGCTGGCCGTAAGGGCCGCGCTCACCGGTCACGTGGTGCTGTCGACCTTGCACACGAACGACGCGGTCGGCGCGATCCCGCGGCTGATTGATCTGGGGCTGCAACCGATCATGCTGGCCGAGTCACTGCGGGCAATCTTGGCGCAGCGGCTGGTTCGGGCCATCTGCTCCGATTGCGCCGTTCCCTACACCCCGGACGAGCGCTATCTCCTTCGTGCGAACCTTCCGGCCGAAACGATGTTCTACAAGGGCGCCGGTTGTGAGCGCTGTGGCGACAGCGGGTTTCGTGGTCGAATCGCCATCACGGAACTTTTGGTGATTTCGGTCGAGGTCGCCAAGATGATCGCCGACCGCCGGGATCCGCGCGAGATTCAGGCTCAGGCCGTTTCCGAGGGCATGGTTGTGTTGCGTGACGACGGTTTTCGCAAGGTCCAGGAATCGCTGACCACTGTCGAAGAGGTGATGTCGGTCGCCTGACCGCGTGTGCCCCATGCCAACTTTCGCGTACTCGGCCAAGAACGACACCGGGGCCAACGTCCGCGGCACAATGGTCGCCGTCGACGTTGCCGATGTTGGTCGACGTTTGCAGACCCAGCATCTGTATTTGCTGGAATGCGAGACCGGTGAATCAGATCTCGATGTCGGGGGACCGATCAAGGTTGAGGAACTGGTCGAATTCGCGACGCAGCTTCGGATGTTGCTGCAGGCCGGTCTGCCGCTTGTAAAGGGGCTGGAGGTGATCGAGGAGGAATCGCCCGAGAGCCTTCGCGGTACGCTGCGCGACGTGCGCATGCGGTTGATGAGCGGATCCAGTGTCGGGGACGCGTTGGCGGCCCACCCCGTGACGTTTCCCGACATCTTCGTGAACATCCTGCGTGCCGGTGAAGGCGCGGGCACCTTCGATGTCGCGCTGGACAATGCCGTGCGTTTCGTCGAGTCCCGCGAAGCTTTGCGCAAGACCATCAAGGACGCGTTGCTGTACCCCGTGACCCTGCTGGTTGCCAGCTTCGGCGTCCTGATTCTGCTGACCACGTTTGTGTTCCCGAAGATCCTGGCGTTGGTCAGCAACCTTCAGGTTGAGTTGGCACTTCCCACCCGCATGATCATGGCACTGTCCGCGTTCATGCGGACGTTCGGTCCGTGGATCCTCGCGGTATTGGTCTTGGCGCTGATCGGCAACGTGATCGCCGGCCGGTTTCCCGCGTCGAAGATCGTGATCGATCGTCACAAGCTTCGGGTGCCCATGTTTGGCGAGCTGATCGTCCGGCTGGAGCTGGCGCGGTTCGCGCGGGCCGCGGGTCCCATGTTGGGGGCAGGCGTCGACGTGCTTCGGGTCATCGATGCTGGGGCCACAACGGTGTCGAACAGCGCGCTTCGGGACGCCTTCAGGCGCGCCAGGTTGCGCATCGAAAGTGGCCGCCTGCTATCCGAAGCGCTAACCGAAACGGGGGTGTTCCCTCGGTTGTTTCTCACCTTGCTTCGGGTCGGTGAATCGACCGGTGGCCTCGACACCACCTTCGCGCGGACCGCCGAGATCTACGAGCGCGAGGTGCAGCAGAGAATCAAGAAGGGCATGGCCGTCTTTCAACCCGCCGTCCTGGTGTTCCTGGGGTCGGTGGTGACGATCACCGCCCTGGCGCTGTTCATGACGATTCAATCCGTCATGCGGCAGTCGACGCTGGGCAAGTAGAGGGGGTTTTCTACGGTCCGCCGCTCAGGCGCACGGTAACCTGATCCGTGCGGCCGTCGCCCGGTGACAGAACCGTTAGGTTGCCTTGCAACGGTGAGACCTGCCCCTTGTAGGACGAGACCACGCGGAGCGCTTGCCACCCACGCGGGATGGAGTTGAAGACGTAGGGTGGAGATAGAGCAGCGGTGGTCGCGACGACGCGTGATCCCTGGACCCCGTTTGCCGGATAGTAGAGGGTCGCCGAGGTGTTCTGGGCGTTGTCCGATGCGTGGGTCGGATTGGTGTCGTAGACCGACGTCAGCTTGTTCCAGATCACCAGGTTGACCACCAACGTTCCCGTTTCAGAGGTGATGCCGGAGCTGGGATACCTCAAATCGTCGTTGGTGCCGAACGCACCGTCCGTGCCGGCGCTGGCCAGTTGTCCGGCCAGAAGCCCGTCGGCCAGACCGTATCGCAGCGCCCGTCCCCATGCGTCCCTGTTGGTGCCGTTCGCGTCGAACACGGTCCACAGGTACGGTCCCGCCCACCCCCTGCGAAGCGACTGAATGGTCGCCGTCGTCGCCAGCGGCAGGGTGCCTCGGGCGCCCAGTTCGGTGATCACGGTCGGCAGGCGTCCGATGTCTTCCGCGAACCGGATGGTGGCCGCATGGACGGCAACCAGGCGCTTTCTCGTATCGGTTTCGCGAGCCGAATCGATCGATCGGGCCGCCAGGGAGAACAAGAACCCGGCGGTTGCAAGCACCAGAATCATGATGATGACCAGCGACGCAAAACCGCCCTCGGTGTCGCGCGTCCGCATGTCCTAGCCCGGTCCTCCCAGATACAAGTCCACCGTGCTCTGCTGCGCGTTCCCCTCGATCAGCACGACGGCGCTGGTCGACAGGGCGGGGCTGGCACCTTTGAAGGTCGAGCTGGCCACGACCGCGTGGTGACCGCGATGAATTCCAGCGAACACGAACGGTGGGCTGGTCCCTGCGTTTGTTGTCAGCAGCGTCGATGTCTGGACGCCGACGTTCGACCAGTACACCCTGACGGTCGTGACCTGTAGGGGGTCGGCCGCAAGGGCGGGATTGGTCGCATAGACACCTTTGCCGGTGTGCCAGACATGTAGGTTCACGCGCAGCGTACCCGTGGCGACGTACGCCGCGGCCGGGTAGGTGATGTCGTCGATCGACGCTTGCAGCCGATCGGGACCCTTCGACCCCACCTGGCCCGCCAGAAGGCCGGAAGCGGTGCTGAAGAGGTAGTTTTCACCCCAACGATCTTTCAGCACGGAGGCGGCATCGAAGCCCACCTTGGCGTACGGCCCGTTCCAGCCCATGCGAACGCTGTTCTGCGTGGCGGTCGTGGCGACGGGCAACGTGCCCCTGGCGGTCAACTCGGCCAACGATGCCGGGAGGCGGCCCACGTCGGCCACGAAGCCCGCCGCGTCGCGCGTTCCCCAGATCGCCGTGTGAAGGTCGATCATGGCGTCGCGTGTCTCGGTATCGCGCTGTTGGTCGATCTGCTGCACGGCAATAGGGGCGGCCGCCCCCAGCAGGATCCCCATCACAGCCATGACGACAATCAGTTCAATCAGCGTAAATCCCCCTTCACCCCGGGGGCATGCGGGTTTGTCACGAATTTGACGGAAAGGGCTCATGTTGCTGCCCGGGTACGACGATTCCCCTGGTCGGGAGCGATCAAGGCTGTGTTTGACAAGAACATTCTTCTTTGCGAGTGGGGACGCGACGGTGTGATGTTCGCCGACGTCAAGGTGGGACGTTCGATCAGCATCAAGACGTTTGAACGGCTGGAAATGCCCGCGAACGCGCGGGCCGACGAGCTGGCGACCATCGTGCGGGGATTGGTTGAGCAACGCGGATGGAAGGGGCGAGGCACCGTCGTCCTGCATGCCGCGAGTCGCGCTGAACACCACATCATCGATAGCCCGCCTGGATCCTCGGCAGAAACCACCGTCCTGGTTGAGCGACAACTGAATGATCTGTCGTCACAACCGCTGGAACGGTTTCTTCATCGCCAGTTGCGACTTCGGGCAACCAAGGTCGACTCGCTTCCCCGGGTCAATACCTTGGCGGTCCTGATCCCTGTCGACGAGGTGGATCTGGTTTGCGGTGCCGTCTCCGACGCCGGGCTGACCCTGCTGGGGCTGGCCACGTTGCCCCTGGCGTTGCTGGCGGCGGCGGCGGGGGTGTCGGGTTCGGGGACCGAGGCGTTGATCCACCTTGATCGCGGCGTTGGCACAGTGGCCTTCGTTGCAGCGGGTGTGCTGTCGGCGCAGATGCAGATTCAGTACGGCAGCGGCGATGGCGGTGGGGAGATCGATGCCGGGACCTTAGCGGCTCGGGTCGAGCAGTCCCTGTCCGGCTACCGCGACCGCAATCCCGACGCTGCCATCACGAAGGTGCATCTCACCGGCTGGGACGCCACCAGCGAGGTGTTCGAAATACTGACCAGCAATGGCCACGCCGTCGAGCCGGTCGCAACGCCTCGCATGAGTGTTTCCACGGTGCCAGAGCCCGTGGAAGGAATGGACGGCTTTCTTTACGCACACGCGCTGTTGCTGTGGTGTGCGGCGCGGCCGCTTCCCGTCAACCTGGTTCCGCGCGGTGTGCTGCGCCCGGCGCGGTTGCGCCGCCTGGCGGCCACGGCTGTGGCGGTGGCGGCGACCTACGGCATCGTCTTGGCGACGACGGGCAGCATGCTGGGCGAGCAGCGGCGCGGAGTCGAGGCGGCGCTGGCGACAGCCCAGGCCGCCAAGGATGCTCTGTCCTTCGATCTGGATCTGGAAACGGCCGAGGCGGAAGGGCAGCGGCGCCTCGATCTGGTGGGTCGGTTGTCACGCACTGTACCCGACGTCGGATCGTTCCTGTCGGCGCTGAGTCTGGCCGCTGGTGACGACACCGTCCTGGTCGGATTGGCGATCGTGCGTGACGGCGACCGACACCGGGTCGAAATCTCCGGACGCACGTTCGGCAAGGATGCCGCCGCCGCCCAGGTCGAATTCGAACGCTTCGTGACCGCTGTCCGCGCCCGGACAGCGCGCGAACTGACGGTCGGGGAGGTCAAGCTGGATCGCGAGGGCGAACACGGCCAAACGATGGACGCCGTGGGACTTCGGTTCGAATTGAGAGTTCAGTTGCGGGAGAAGGCCTGATGCTGGATGGCCCACGCGCGATCGATCGCGTCTTGGCCTGGCCCGGCAGCGTTAGGCTGGGGGCGGTTGTCGCCGCGCTGTTGTTGCCGTTGCTGGTTGGGATCAACCTGGTTCTGGAACCGCAAAGGCAGGCGATTCGGTCGGCCCGGGAAACCCTGGTGATCAGGCAGCAGGAGGTCGCGGCCGGGCAGTTTCGCGTGGCGGACTATCAGCAGTTTCGAGGACGTGCTCAGCTTCGGGACCGGTTCAACGCGCGCTTTGAAACCTGGCTGCCCTCGGGCGATCGAATTCCCGAGGCGCTGTCCGTGGCGGCGCTGGCCGCCCGCACCGCCGGCGCCGTTGACCTGACGTTCGATCGCGAAAGTGTGGAAAAACAGGCCGCGCCACCGGCTGAGATTGGTGCCACGAAGGACGTGGTGACAGCGCCCGCTGTCGAGATCCCGGTCAGGATCGAAACCCGCGTCACGTTGCGGGCGGCAGGTCTGTTTACCGATCTGCTGCTCGATTCCCCGCGCCATGCGCGCCTGGAAGAGTTGCGGATCGCGTCCCTGCCTCCCGAACGGCTGGCCAAGATCGCGACCGCGGATCCATCGCGGCTGTCGATGCTGGTTCGTGTGACGATCTTTTCCCGAACGCCGGGGAAGTCATGAGGCGCCGCAAACGCATGTTGTTTGCGCTGGCGCCGTTGTTGGCCGGGCTTGCGTTCTACAACTACACCTTCTTTCGCGAGCGCGCCGGCCGCATGTCCGGATCGTCAACGTCGTCAACGTCATCGACGCCCAGCACGAACGCTGACACCACATCGCCCGCTGTTGCGGGTGTCGCCCCCAAGGCCGAACAACCCTTGGTCGCCGGCGCTGAGATCGCCGGTCGGGAGAATCCACGCAGCTACGAGGAGGGGATTGCCCGGCTGCATCCGCGGGTGCAGGCGCCCGCGATCATCTCGCCGGCCAGTTGGGCGGCGCGCGACATCTTCACCCATCCCCTGATCGCGGCGGCACCGGCCGGCACGGCCGCCGCCCCGATCGCAGCGAGCGGAGGCGCGCCTGTTGCACCCGGGGAATCGTCGTCCACCGAAACCGGCCCTGTACCTTTGCGCGTCGATGGCTGGGTACGCACCCCGGACGACGAGTACGCGATCGTCAACGGTTCGTTGGCCAAGAAGGGCATGCGCCTTCCTACGGACGAACGCGTCCTTGCCGTCAGCCGCGCCGGCGTGATCGTTTCGACCGGACAGGGAGTCCAGACCCTTCCCCTCGGCGGCGAGGAGCCGGAGCCCAGAGTGCCGAGAACAACAAGGAGCGCGCGATGATCTCATGTCACCACCGTCTTTTTACCGCTGCCGCGGCCCTGGGCCTTGCGGCAATGGTGTCCGGCAGTTGCGCGCACACACAGAATCAGCCCGCGCCGTCGCCGGCTGACATCCCTTCCGAGAGGCTGTCGGCGGGCGCCCTGTATTTACCGAAGGCGCCCGAGCCGCTTCTGCTGCTGGACGTGGTCGATTCCGAAAAGACCGGACAAGACGCGCTCAAGCACAAGGAAGGACGGTTCTTCTTTGCCCTGCGCGACGCTGAACTGAGACAAGCGCTGATCGCGCTGGCGCGGGATCGGGATACCAGCCTGGTGGTGGGCGCCGAGGTCCAGGGAAAAGTCACGGTCGACCTGAAGAACGTGACGGTCGAAGAGGCGCTGGAATCGCTGGTCCGCCCCACCTTCGACTTCACCTACGACGGGCGCACCATTCGCGTGTTCAAACCGGTACGCATCACGGAGACCTTCAAGGTCGACTACATCGCTGGATCACGTTCGGGATCGTCGCAGGTGACCGCGACGTCGTCCGGAAGTTCCACGTCGGGCGGTTCCAGCACCGGCGGCGGAAACGCATTCGCCAGCGCCAGCAGCGTTCAATCCGATTTCAAGGCGGACTTCTGGGAGCAACTGGATACAGGGATCAAGGCACTGCTGTCCAAGGACGGCGTCGCCAGTGTGCACCGGATGGCTGGGCTGGTGACGGTTACCGACGTATCCGATCGGGTGAAAGCGGTCCGAACCTACCTCGATCGCATAGGGACCGAGGTTCACGGTCAGGTACTGATCCAGGCCGAACTGGTCGAGGTCGCGCTGGACAGCGCCTTCGAGGCTGGCGTCGATTGGACCCGCCTAACTGCCTTACTGGGTGGCGCCCTGTCGGTCGCTCACACCACGGCGGGCAACCCCACGTCGGGGCTGTCGTTTGCGTACCAGCGCGGCAGCAACCCGGTCAACGCCAACGCAATCCTGCGGGCGCTGGAAACGCAAGGGAAGGTCGAGGTGCTTAGCCGTCCTCGCGTTCTGACGTTGAACAATCAGAAGGCGCTGATGAAGGTTGGACGCGAAGACGTGTTCTTCGCGACGACCCTGGTGCCTGGGCTTGCCGGCGCGGTCGCGGGCGGAGCCGCGCTGCCGTTTAGCGTCAGCACGCCGCGTACCATCACCGTCGGCATTTTGCTGGACGTCAGCCCCCAGATTCGCGCCAATGGAAAAGTTGCGCTGCACGTACACCTCAGCATCACCGAGAAGTTCGGTGTGGCGACGGCACCCGACAATTCGGCAACTGCTCCGATCCTTGACGTGCGCGAGGCTGACGCGGTGGTCGAGGTGGAGAGCGGGCAGACCTTGTCCATCGGTGGGCTGACGCAGGTGCGCGAGGCTGACAAGCAAGAGGGAGTGCCGTTCCTGTCGAAGCTACCCATCGTCGGCTGGCTGTTCCGTCACCGGTTGCAGGAGAAGAGAAAAGTCGAGCTGGTGCTGTTGATGACACCGGTCGTGCTGAAACAATCGGTCACACAGGTGTCGCCGGTCGGGATCAACGGACGGGGGCCGATGTAATGAGATCCACGGGTCGCGCCTTGAGGCGGTCATCGCAGGCGGAGAACGGATCCAGTTCCTTCTCCGACGCCGAGCCAAATGGGGTCGATCCGCGCCCCGATACGATCGAGCCCCCGTTGGGAAAGCAGGGGGTACTGCTTGAGGATCTGTTGCGTGCGGAAGCACCGGCGCAGGACGGTGTCAACCTCATCGACAACACGACCGAGCTGGAGGTGGGCCAGTGGCCCGCGGCGAAACCGGCGCCGACAGCGCAAGAATCGTCTGATGAATCTGGCCCGGCAGCGGAAGAGACGGTGTCACCACCGGAGCGGGCCGATGCGCATGCGGAGACCATCACCCCGAATCGCCTGCCGGCGTGGGTATGGGAAAGACGGCGGCCGCTCGTCATTGCTGGCGTCGCCGCGATCGGCCTTCTTGTGACAGGTGGGATCATCGCCTTTTCCGGTCCTGGTGGCGCCGGGCCATCGCCCGACCTGGGAACTCCGCCGACAGTCGTGCGGGCTTCCCCGGTGCGCGTCGCGCCCCCCCGCCCTGAACCGTCGCCGCACGGCGCCGACACGAAGCCCAGCGTGGAGCCGCCGCCGGGGCTGGTTGCCGGGGCAGGCCAATCGAAACGGCGCGTGAGGACGATCAGGCTGGCACGCGGCGGCGCCGTCGCGACAACGGGTGCGACACCGGTGCCGGCGAGCCAGCGCGCGGACGGCTCGGTGACACGCCCCGCGGGCAGGGTCGCGCGGCAGGTGCGTTCACGCGATGGCGCCCCGGTCACGCGCCTCAGACCCGCGACCGGCGCACTGGCCCTGTACAACGAGGGCGCAAGACTTCAGAAACAAGGGGCAAGCGACGCGGCGATTGTTGCCTACGTGCGGGCATTGGCCGAGGATCCATCCCTAATCGAAGCACACAACAACCTGGCCGTGTTGCGCATGCACGGCGGGGATCAGGGCGGAGCGGAACAAAGTCTGCAATCCGCAATCGGACTGAACAGCCGGTATGGACCCGCGTACGCCAACCTGGGTCGCCTCTACATTCAGCAGCGCCGCACCGATCAGGCCGAGGTGATGCTTCTCCGCGCGGCGACCCTCATGCCGTCGAACGCCAGCGTTCGCAACAACCTCGCGCTCCTGTATCAGATGCTGGGGCGTGACGAGGACGAGGCGAATGCCTGGAGATCGGCTTTGGCGCTGGGGTCCGAGGATCCGACAGTCCACTACAACCTGGCGGTCAGCTACCAGGGAATAGGCGAGCCCGCCCTGGCGCGGACACACTACGAGAAGGCGCTCGCGGCCGAACATCGTTTGCCTTCTGCTTACCGCGCGTCCGCCCGGCGTGCCCTCGATAGTCTCAAGGCGCGATAGCGCGATAGGAGGCGCCGTACCACGACCCGCGGTACTACGCCCCGCGCGGTACGCTAGACGACCGCAAGCACGGAGATCTCGCGTTCCGCCTGTTCGGCGCACACCTGCTTGACGT
Source organism: Pseudomonadota bacterium (assembly GCA_031407985.1). Classification (GTDB taxonomy): domain Bacteria; phylum Myxococcota_A; class Polyangia; order Fen-1088; family Fen-1088; genus FEN-1088. The sequence goes on from JANOJB010000080.1 coordinate 43,591, forward strand.
GGGCCAGCGTACCGGCATCCAGCCCCAGTGCTTCGGCGCCGGCCGCCTCCTGCGCTTCGATGTCGGTCTCTTCGATCAGGCCGAAGCCGCAGCGCTTGGCCAGGACATTCGCGAGGAAGGTGATGTTACCGATCAGCGCGAAGGGGGCGTCCTTGCTGACGTGCTCGTGGTGCTCGACCACGTAAAGGATTTCACTGGCAAGCCCCCATTTTCGCAGGACCGTTCCCCCAACTTCGGCGTGCAGTTCCTTGATCACGGCCAGACATTCCCATTCGGAGTAGTTCACGGATTTGTTCACCTGCATGACGTCGCCCAGCAGTCGCAGAATCAGCGGTGACGCAATGTCGTGCAGCAGACCGGCCAGGAACGCCTCTTCGGCTTGCTTGTATTTGAGAACCTGAGCCAGGAAGCGCGCGAAGGTCGCGGTGGCGATCCCGTGGCCAAACAGGTCCTCCATGAGATCCTGCATGGCGTTGCCGCTTTTGTAGAGACCCTTCTGACACACCGCCATGACGATCGAACTGGTGGTCCGCACACCAAGACGTATCACCGCCTCGTTCACGGTGTTGAAGTGAGACGAGCCGCGATAGGCGGGGCTGTTGGCCACCTGAATCACCTTGGCGGCTATGCCCGCGTCGGCCGCGATGATGGCGCCCGCACGTTGCAGGCTGGAGTTTGGGTTGTTGAGTTCGGCGTTCAGTCGGTTGACCACCGACGGCAGTACCGGGAGCGTCAATTCGCTTCCCCGCATGCGCAGTTCCAACATCCCTCGCAGGGCCTTGGCGGCCCGGGCGGCAGCTTGCGGATCACCGGTCTCGGCGCGCCGCTTCATCCGGGCGGCCCGCGCCAGGGTCGCCGCGCCATCGACTTCCGCGGGTGATGCTGGCGCGGGTACGCCCACGACCGGGTGGGTCCCCGTCTGCCCCGCGCGCTCGACGACGCCGGGTCGTACCGCGGGACCAACACTGGTGGTACCCGGACGCCGTGGAATGACAGGCGCGCTGGTGCCCTGTCTTGGCGGTCCATGAGGTGGTTGCATGCGGGGGGTTCCTCCTCACACCCCTGACAGGATGGCGATCTCTCGCTCGGCGCGGTCGACGATCCTGACCTTCAGGTCAGCGATCTGCTGCGGGCTGATCCCAAGGGCTTTGATGCCCGCCTCTTCCTGCGCCTCCGTGTCGGGCTCGTCAGCCAGGGCGAAACCGCAACGCTTCGCCAGAACGTTCGCCATGAAGGTGATGTTGCTGACCATCGAATGCGCATCACCTTGCGTCAGCTGTTCGTGGTGTTCGACCGCGTAAAGAAGCTCCGCCGAGAGATCCCATTTCTTCAGCAGAGTCACGCCGACTTCCGTGTGCAACTCCTTGACCAGTGCCACGAACTCCAGCTCGCCAACCGCGAAGTTCCGGTTCGCCTGCAAAATCTCGGAGACCATACGCAAGATCAGCGGCGATGCCACGTCGTGCAACAGCGCTGCCAGGAACGCTTCCTCGGGTGCGCGATACCTGATCGTGAGGGCCAGCTCGCGTGCGAAAATCGCTGTGGCCAGCGCGTGCGTGAAAAGGTCCTGCATGACCTCGTGAAGCGGAGCCGGGTTCGCCCGGTAAAGACTTTTGTGGCAGACGGTCATGACGATCGAGCTTGTCGTTCGCATCCCCAGGCGAACCACCGCCCCACCCACCGTGTTGATCGGCGACGTTCCACGGAAGATGGCGCTGTTGGCCACCTGCACCACTTTCGCGGCGACCGCGACGTCCGACGAGATGATGTCGGCCACCTTGTGCATGTCCGCGTTCGGAGAGGCCAGCTCCAAGTTCAGCCTGGCAGCCACGGCCGGCAAAACCGGAAGCACCACCTCGCCTCCACGCATGCGCAGCTCGATCATGCCGCGAAGGGCTTTGGCGGTCGAAAGCGTCTGCTCGATGTGAGGCGAGTTGGCTCTGCGAGCCATGCGTTCGATGCGCCGCTTTCGCAGATGGGCCAGCGTCACTGGATC
>JANOJB010000081.1:0-10369 GCA_031407985.1 Pseudomonadota bacterium
CAGCGTGCCGACAAGCTGCGACGACAACCGCCTGCGCAGCGCGTTGGCCGGTGGGCTGATTGGCGCTGGCGCGGTGACCTCGGTGGTCGGTACGACGTTGACCATCTCGCGCAGCCGCATGCCGGCAGGCACGCCGGGCACTGCCCCCACGACGGTCACCTCGCTTGCGCTGACCGTACCCTTCTAGCCGCCGCAAGGGGCGGCGACTCAATGCGACGGTCCGACCCGTCGATGCCAGATGTGGTGAAATGCATCAACGCAGATTCTCGTCGAACGCACGGATTCACGTTGACCGAGCTGATGATCGTCGTGGTGATCGTTGGGATTCTCAGCGCGGCTGCGGCGCCCAGCTTCAATAAGGATAACCGGGCGCGTGAGGGTCGGGACCTGGCAGCCGACGTCGCCCGCGAACTTCAGAAATCCCGCGTCGAGGCGGTGACGACGCGCCTGGGAGTTCGCGCGTTTGTGTTCTCCGACCGGGTGGAACTGCGGCCCTGGATCGCGGGCGCCACCGCCGGCGCCGCTCCCGCGGCGCCCACGGTGGCCGATCCCCTGTTGCGCTTGTTGCGCGCGCCCGCCGGCGTGACGTTCACCGGCGTCGTCGGGACCGGATCACCCGCGCCGGCGTCAGGCACGCTAAGCGCCACCACGCATGCCGACGTCGATTTTTCCAATCAGGGAAACGCGCAGTTGATGGGCCAGCCCATCCCAACCGGGGCGACGATCTTCGTGCAGAACGACGGCCTGCCGCCGAACAGCCCCGATTTCGATTTCCGCATCGACGTCACGGCGCTGACCGGCCACGTGTCGGTCCGCGCCAACTAGTCAACGACGCGCCCAGTCCCCTAAGGACGTCGGAGAACGTTGGAAAGGAGGTCGCGATCTCCTCGGACGGAATCGACGTTTCATCGTCGGCGACCAGCCCCATGATGGCTCCCGACATCGCGATCCGGTGATCGTGCATGGGCTGGACGGCGCCACCCCGCAGACTCCGCGTATCGCCCGCCACCCCTGTGATCACTAGTCCATCCGGGCGCTCGGCCACGACCACGCCCGCGCGAGCAAGCTCCCGAGCGACAGCGGCGATGCGATCCGACTCCTTGACCCGAAGCTCCTTCAAATCGGCGAACACGGTATCCCCATCAGCGACGGCCGCCGCGACCGCCAACGCCGGTACTTCGTCGATGGAACGTAGTGCCAGAAGGCCATCGATGCGCGTCCCCCGCAAGCGACTCGACCGCGCGCGTACGGTCCCGAACGGTTCGCCCATCGCCTCACCTTTGATCTCGATGGTCAGATCCGCCCCCATCGCACGCAGCGCATCGATGACTCCCGCGCGGGTGGAGTTCAGCCCCACCCCTTCGACGCTGACGTCGCTGCCCGGAACAATCAAGGCCGCGACAATCACGAACGCCGCCGAGCTGAGATCGCCGGGCACCGTCAGCGCGGTCGCGCGCAGGCGACCGTCCCAGCCCGTCGGATCCACGCGCACAACGCGGTTCTCGGGATCGGCAACCAAGGGTGCGCCCAAAAAACGCAACATGCGTTCGGTATGGTCGCGGGACAGGCCGGGCTCCACAATCTCGGTCGGCCCTTCCGCCTGAAGCCCCGCCAGAACCAGGGCGCTTTTCAGCTGGGCGCTGGCGACGGGCAGCGTGGTGCGAATCCCGCGCAAATGTCCCCCCGTAACGATCAGCGGCGGGTAAATCTCGTCCGGTTTGCCGGGATCCCCGCGCCCGTCGATGACCGCACCCATCTGCCGCAGGGGGGTCGCCAGGCGGCGCATGGGCCGGCGGGTCAGCGAGGCGTCTCCCTGCAACGTCGTCGCGAAGGTTTGTCCCGCGAGCAGCCCCGTCAGAAGACGGATCGTGGTGCCCGAATTTCCGCAATCGATCGACGCGGGGGCTTCGCGCAATCCGTGCAGGCCGACACCGACCACGCGTCCCCGTTCGCCCGCCAGCTCAACCGCCACGCCCAAAGCGGCAAGCGCGCGCGCGGTGGAAACATTGTCGCCACCCAGGCCAAGGCCATCGATCTCGACCGAACCGTCGCACAACGCCCCAAACAGCAACGCCCGATGAGATATCGATTTGTCCCCCGGAACCCGACAGCGGCCACGCAACGGGGAGGAACGGCGGGCGCGCAACAGCAACGCATCAGAATTTTCCATGCTCGACGACCCAGTTGCTACCACGAACCAGGGCTGCCTGCGCCCAGGCCCGAACCCACACCGGTGCCATCTCCCCCCCGTACCGAATCCACCAGTACCCGCAACGAAGCGGTCACCTGGGCGCGCGCTTCGCCATCGATCGAGGTGCGCACGCGAACGCGCGCGCCGTCGATCGTCACGCGGGTTTGCGGCAACAACATCCCCAGGCCGATCGCGCTTAGTCCCAGGCGGGTCATCGGATCAGAAAGCAGCATACCCAGCCGCCGCCCCAGGGCAGACGCGGATTTTCGATCGTCCAGAATGCCCAACGCATTGACGTCCAGCGACTGCCCCGCATCCACACGCAGTCCCACCTGTCGCAACTCGCGCGGCATCAGTACGGCGTCGCCCACCCGCGCCCGCAACCGATCGTCGACTGCGATCGTCGCTAGAATGACCGGTCTTGCATCCGGACCCTCGGGACACAGCGCCCGCCGCATCGTGCCCAGCGCGGGATCGGCCTCGATATCGGCGCCGACTCCATGGGCGCGATCCACGACGGCGCGAACGGCCGTGGGTGCGCCCGACGTGAACGTCCGCGCGGTCAGGAACGCGATGGCGTTCTCCCCGCTGGACAAGACCAGAATTCCGCGCCACCGATCAACCACCGCCGCAGGCCACCGCGCTCGAAAGGCGTCCTCGACGCGTGAGGACTGGAACCGACCTTGCGCGACCACCAACGTCGGCGCGGCCACGCCCACGGTCGTGACCGCGTAGATGATTCGGTCGACGTCCTCCACGTCGTCGTACCCCAATGCCTCCGCTTTGGTGGCGCGCGTTTTGGGGTCCCGTCCTTCCATGATCGGAGAAGTCCAGGCCGACCGGCGCAACGCCGCCATATCGACATCAATCACGGTCTGGACACCGACCGGAATCAACGCGGGCAGATCGCGGTCGTCTGGTTGATCTTTGACGCGATTGCTCGCCTGCGCGCCAGCCGATCCGGGTGGCGGCCCCTGCCAGCCGCCACAGCCAGAAAGGACAGCGACGAACGCCACGCGACCCACGATCGAGGCCGACGCCGCTTCTGATCCCGACGCACACGTCCCGCGTCCCCGCATGGTCACCCGGGTAGAAGATTCGCCCGACTTGCCCGCGCGGCATCAAGCAGCGCGACCAGGCGGGCGCGATCACCGCGGATCATCGCGTCCCTGATCTCGGCCAGCCGCGCCACCATCGCATCGACCAGCGGCAACACGGCCGGACCGTTCTCGATAAAGATGTCGCCCCACATCTCGGGACTGGACGCCGCCACCCTGATGGTGTCCCGCAGGCTGGTCGTGGACAGATCGCGCGCGACCTTCTCGACCTCCACGGGCAAACCACCCAGAGCCGCCGCCAAGGAGTAGGCCGCCACATGTGGGAGGTGACTGACCGCCGCCATCACCTGATCGTGCAGGTCCGCAGGCATCGATACAATCTGGGCGCCAACCGCCTCCCACAACGCCCGCGCGCGATCCATTGCGCCCGCGTTCGTCCGGGGCGTCGGACACACGATGCATCGCCGTCCTTTGAACAAATCGGCGGAGGCGGCTCCGGGTCCGAACCGCTCGGATCCCGCCAGCGGATGGCAGGCGACGAAATCCACGCTGGCAGGCAGGCGCGACTCGATGTCACGCACCGCGGTTCCCTTCACGCTGCCCACGTCGATCACCAGAGTTCCGGGCGCCAGCGCGGGTGCCATCGCATCGACCAGATCGGGAATGCTCCCGAGGGGCGTGGACAGCACGACCGTGGCCGCACCGGCGACCGCGTCGACCGCCGACGTGGTGGTGCGATCACAAAGGCCCAACGCCCTCGCGCGCGCCAACGATTCTTCACGTCGGCCGAACCCCACGATCTCACCCCACAAGCCGACGGCCCGTCCCGCCAATGCCAGCGATCCACCCAGTTGCCCGAGGCCAAGCACCGCCAGTCGCCCCCGGTCCAACCCACCCCGGCTTTCGGCGGCATCGCGCCCCCCCGGCTTGCGGGAAAGATCAGTCGGTGGCTGGCTCGACAAACCGTCAGACTACTATGAGCCTGCCAGGGCGGCGACCCTGAATTGGCCTCTCGGCGGGCGGCGCCCTACTTGACCGGGGTGCCCTTGGCGGATTCGCCGGGAGTGTCGTTCACCGACGGAATACTCATCAGATCCTTGCGGGCGGCCTTCCAGGCCTTCTGCACGATCCATGAGAGCGACCGATCCTGGCGCGTCGCCTCGGCCCCGATCTCCTTCAGCATCTCTTCTGGAAAGTAGAGACTCTGCTTTCGTTTGTCAGTGACGCTCACCTGGAAGAGTGTACGTGAGGCGGGCCGCGGACACGAATTGCTTATCAATAGGGACGGGTCTGTTCTTCCGGGATTGGGCCTGTTCGTCCCTTTTCGTGATCGTTTGGAGTCCCCCCGGACATAGGTCACGAGGATACCCGGCGGAAGAACCGACCGTCGATGAGCCGTGCGGGCCAGGCGCGAACACTGGCCTTGACTAACACCCCGCAACCCCCGAGCGAGGAAGTATGCGACCTGAATCTGTCCCGCATGGCCGTGGAGACGTCATTGTGGCCCCGTCAACGCAAGCCATACGGACCACACCGTATAGAAGGCTGGTCGGCCTGACCTGGCTGGTCGCAGCAACGACGGCCAGCTGCGTTGGTGGCATCGGGATCGATGTCTCGGACACCGGCGGCACGCAGGGAAGCGGCGGCGCCCAGGGTACGGGCGGCGTCACGACCACGGGCTCAGGCGGCAGGGCGACGGGCTCGGGCGGCACCATGGCAGGTTCGGGCGGCACCACCGGGACCGGTGGCACCACCACGGGGACCGGTGGCAGCGCCACGGGGACCGGTGGTAGCACCACGGCGACAGGTGGCGCTGTCGCGGGTACTGGCGGCGCCGCCAGTGGCGGCCGGGTTGGTACCGGCGGCTCGCCGGCAGGGACAGGCGGTGCCGCCATTGGCGGGCGCGTGGGTACGGGTGGAGCCGCTACCGGCGGCCGCGGTGGTGGTGGCGCTGGCGGTCGTGGTGGTTTTGTCGGCTCGTCGACCGGAGGCGCGACGTCGACTGGAGGTTCCACCGGAGCGTCCGCCCTGTGCGTCTGGCCGACGGCGGTGGGTTCGCCCCAGCCGGTCACCGCGACGATCAACGTCTCCGGCACCTACGACGGTGGCATGAAGCGCTTTGTCGGCAGCGGCGCGTTGGGAGCCAGCGGCCAGGTGGAGGGCGGGGATCCGCTGTTCGAGATCGCCAACGGCGGCACCCTGCAGAACGTGATCATTGGCAACCCCGCGGCGGACGGTGTTCACTGCGGGGGTACCTGCACGCTGAAAAATGTCTGGTGGGAGGACGTTGGTGAAGACGCGGCCACGTCCAGGGGAGGCAGCTCGATCGTCATGACCATCGACGGCGGCGGCGCCAAGGGAGCGGCCGACAAGGTGTTCCAGCACAACGGCGGTGGAACCATGGTGATCAAGAATTTTTGCGCCCAGGACTTTGGGAAGCTCTACCGTTCGTGTGGAAACTGCTCGTCGCAGTCTCAGCGCAACGTCCAGTTCGAAAACGTGATGATCATCCCCAGGGCTGGAGCCCTCGCCGGCGTGAACGCGAACTACAACGATACGGCGACGTTCAAGATGATCACGATCAAGGCTGCCGCGAACTCCGTGCCGATTTGCGACCGGTACACCGGCAACAGCACCGGCGCCGAGCCGACCAAATCGGGATCAGGTCCCGACGGAACCGTGTGCAAGTACGCGGCGTCCGACATCACCTGGGCTCCGTAGACCAGACGCCGGGCCCAGTCGATGGGGTGGACTGGCCGGTTTTTGCGCCCGGCGCCTCGCTTCTTTGCCTGCTGCGTTCGCGCTGCGCGCCAGGGGCGAGGGTGAGCGGGCAAGGTATCCGGTTGTCTTGAGCGTCGGGCTTCACCGCGTCCCAGGCGGTACATAACCTGTCTCGGTCGGCGCGAATCGCGATGCGCCGAAATTTTCGGGGCGCTTTCCGACGGGGCCTTCACTGCCATCGTGTCGGCCCACATCGACGCGCCAAACGCAAGACGCGGGGTCGGCCAGCGCCGACCCCGCGTTTCCCTTGCGAAAGTCCTATCGTGCGGTGTTGAGGATGTACGTCCACCAGTTGTTCGAGCTGCCGTCCGCCGCGGTGCCCGCCACGTGCGGCAGGTGCTTCAGCCACCAGATGTGGAAGAGGCTCTCTTCGCAGCCCCAGGCGCTGCAGCTGATCGTCGTCGTGGCGCCGGTCCGATTCGGGTAGTTGAGCCAATCGTCGCAGCTCGACGTCACGTTGCGTGGATTGTTGTACTCGTAGTCGATCTGGGAGGTGGGCGGGTTGTGCGTCCTTCCGCACTGCGACTGGCCGGGGTTGGCCACGTCGTATCGCGTGAACTGGTCGAACAGCGTGCTCCCGCTGGGCAGCAGGCTCCGCATCGTCCCTTCGACACGATGGCCGTAATCGTGCAGCGTGTTGGCGACGCCCGCGTGATAGGCGAACCCGAAGATATTGAGGCGCCCCTGGCAGGTCGAGCCGATGACGGGTGGCCCGTTCGTGTTGATCGCCTGCGTGCCCGCCTGATTGGCCTCCCAGAAGCCCATGAACGGCGCGCCGAACATCCACAGCTCGTCGAACTCGCCGGCGTTGAACCGCGCACAGATGTTGTTTCTGTTCAGCATGACCAAATAGTCGATCGCGTACCCGAAGCCTTGCGCCTGGTCGGGCTTGTGGCAGGTCGCATTGTTGGCCAGGCAAGCCATGAAGGTGGCGTCGGTGTACTGGAAGCCGTCCTCCTTGACCGGAAACTCGTCGAGCTCGACGCGCGCGGCCTGGACGTAGTTCGCCAGGTTGTAGCTTCCCTCGGCCACGCCAGAGACCAGCCCAGCCGCCAGCGTGTCCGGGTTGTTCCACCCCTGAAGCGTGATGAGCCGTGCCCCGCCCTGGCTCTCGATGATGGGGTTGTAGATGAGCTTCATGTACTTGCGGGTGACCGGCGTGACGCCGCTGCCGCCGCCACCGGTGCCGCCGCCTGCGCCGCCGCTGCCGCTTGCGCCGCCGCTGCCGCCACTGGCGCTGCATCCCGAGCCACTGCCCACGAAGTTCTGCTTCTTGCTGCTATTGATGCTGTTGAAGTTCACCACGGTGGGCGCGAACGCGCAGCTGACCTTCGTTGGCCGGACAGAGTAAGAACCGTTCACCAGCCCGCCGAAGCTGTACGCTCCGGTTGGACCAGTCTGCTGCGACGTCGAGGCGGATCCCGCCAACGTGACGGTTACGCCGCCGAGCCCGGTGCCCGAGGACGTTGCGACCTTCCCGGAGATTACGATGCTGCCCGTGACCGCGCCTTGGGTGACGGTGAGATCGCCCTCCGGCATCGCGACCCCGCACCCCACTCCCGATACTGCCAACAAGACCGAGAACAAACGCTTCATGATGGACCTTCCTCTCTGGTCAGACGCCAAACGCACGGCGGCGGACATTGTCAGGCGCGCAGACAATCATTGCCTGCGGATCGGGCGCAGCCATCGCAAGGCGCGTGCCGACGAACGCAACTTCGGATCAAGCGATCCTCGCGGCTTTTCCGGTGTCCCCGCCCCTGTTCGCCGTAGCCTGGTAGACGACCAGACCACTCGGTTGTGGATCACGGCGCCACAACGGGTATGCCAAAATGTCGAGGTGACCCGTCTGAGCGGGTAACGGTCCAACCCTCGATCCGCCCTCAGGGTGAGCGGGCAAGGTATCCGGTTGCCTGAGCGTGAGGCTTGACCTCGCCGTTGGTACATATCATGATAACTACCATGTCGATCAAGCGCGCAAAGGTGTTCCAAACAGGCAGGAGTCAGGCGGTGCGTTTGCCGAAGGAGTTTCGGTTTGACGGCGATACCGTGCTGATTCGGCGCAAGGGATCGGCGGTCATTCTGGAGCCCGACGGCTGGCCCGACGGCTATGCACTCTCGTTCGCAGGAATACCAGACGACTTCGAGAGGGCCCCGCAAGGTGAGCCGGACAAGCGCGAGGAACTTGGATGAGGTTCCTGCTCGATACGAATATTTGTATCTACGCGCTCAAGCAGAACCCAGTCGTGCTGGCGCGTTTGCTCGCCGAGCGCCCCGTCGACGTCGGTCTTAGCGTCATCACCGAAGCCGAGCTCAGAACGGGCGCGGCCAAGAGTGCGTCCTCGACGAAGACCACACGCCTCCTGGAAAACTTCCTGCGTCCGCTTACTGTGGTCGAGTTCACGTCGGACGACGCGATCTCCTACTCAGCGGTTCGGGCCAAGCTCGAGCGTGCCGGCACGCCAATCGGTCCGTTCGACACCTTGATCGCGGCGCAGGCCGTAGCTCGCAAGGTGACCCTCGTGTCGAACAACCAGCGTGAGTTCAACCGCATCGCGGGGCTGCGGCTCGAGAACTGGGCTGCCGCCTGAATCGCGCGCCCTTGCTACCGAGTTTGCTACCGCTCACGCAAAGGACGGAACCGCTGGCGAAAAATTAGTGACCCCATCGGGACTTGAACCGGTTCCTTGGATCGCACAAAACATCAAGCGTTGCACTGATTTGCAGTGCGATCCTAAGGTCTTAAGTGAATCTCGATGGGGTCAGGTCGATACGTTTGAGAACGTTAGGATTCGGTAGATTGCGGTTCAAACGGGCCCCCAGTGGGCCCGGGGATCACGTGTCCGTGATGCGCCGGACATCGTACTGAACCACGGCGGTGTCGGCGCCGCCCAGCCCAGGTGACGCCAGACCCTCAAGGGCGAAACACGTCCAGCCCAGCGAGCCGACAGGGACGGTGTCACCGCCACCCCGATGGCTCCGGCACCTATCGAATTCTTGCGAAGGACCACTGGATGGATCTCATCATTCTCGAATCCCCGAACAAGGTGAGGGACGTCCAGAAATACGCCGAGGCCTTGTGCTGGCGGGTCAAGGTAACCGCAACCGTCGGGCACCTCCTCGACCTTCCGCCGATGTCGGAAGGGCCAGCCATAGACACCCGTACTTTCAGCCTCGAAAAGCTCAGGCCGCGCGATGCTGGCGCTGCTGAACGTGTCGCCCGACTCCGGTTGGCCATCGCCGAGGCGGATAGGATCATTGTCGCCACGGACCCCGACCGCGAAGGGGAGGCAATCGCCGCCGAGGTCTGGCAGTGGGTCCCGCTGGGGAAGGCCTGGCGCGCCACGTTCGAGGAGATCACGCCGAGCGGTGTCGAGAAGGGCCTGCGCGCGATGCGCCCCGAGTTGAATGTCCCGGCAGTCGAGGCGGCGCTGACCCGCCGAATCATCGATCGGTTGGCCGGATGGCACGGGACGGCCCTCGTTTTCGAGAAACTTCGTCAGCACCGTGGGCTGTCCGCCGGGCGGCTTCAGAGCGCGGCGCTCCGTTTGGTAGTCGAACGCTACCGAAGCCACCAGGATTTTCGTCCGACCTCCACGTTCGGGGTGCGACTCAAGCTCCGCGCCCCTGGTGGCGCCGAGGTCTTCGCCCGGCTCCTTGACGGCGATGGGACCCCGACGATTTTCCCGACGAAGGCCGAGGCCGAAGCGCTACGGCCACCGCGTCGCGTGGTCGTCTCCACTGTCGACGCGAAGAAGAAACAGCAGCGGCCACGGCCGCCGTTCGAAGCGAGCTCGTGGCTCCAGGTCGCGTGCAAAGCCCTCGGGATCTCCGTGAAGGACGCCACCCAGGCGACTCAGGCGCTCTTCGAGGCGGGTCTTACCACTTACCCTCGTACCGACACTGTCCGTGTCGCGGACGAGGGGATCGCCTGGGCGCGCGCCGAGATCGAGCGCAGGTTCGGTGCCTCCTACCTTCCCCCCACCGCCTGGGACCACAAGGACGGAGGCGCCAGCGCTGTCCAAGGCGCACACGAGGCCATTCGACCGACCATCCCCCACGGGCCAAGCGAGGATCTGGCGACACGCCATGAAGGCCAGTGGGGGAAGGCATACGCGCTCATAGAGACCCGGTTCCTTGCCAGCCAGGCTGCCGCGCGCGTCGTCGAGGAGACCACCGTCCGTTTTGAAGCTGAGGGGGCGACGTTCCTGACGAAAGGCCAGGTTGAACTATTCGACGGCTGGAAGCGTCTCCTTGTCAGTGATGCCGAGGAGGAAACGGATCAGGTCGCCGGCGACCGCCCGCCCGTCGTCAACGAGGACGACCATGACGACGAGGA
>JANOJB010000069.1:0-17325 GCA_031407985.1 Pseudomonadota bacterium
GGACGCGCTGCTGAAGGGCGACAAGACATCGCGCGTGGCCTGCGAGACGCTGACCAAGACGGGATTCGTCATGGTCGCCGGCGAGGTGACGTCGTCCGCGCAGATCGACATCCCGAAGATCGTGCGCGGCGTGGTCAAGGAAATCGGCTACAGCGATTCGGATATGGGATTCGACTGGAAGACCTGCGGCATCATGGTGGCGCTGGAACAGCAGTCGCCGGACATTGCTCAGGGCGTCGACGGCAAGGGTGCGTACACGCGCGACGAACAGGGCGCGGGCGATCAGGGGATGATGTTCGGCTACGCGTGCGACGAGACGCCCGAGCTGATGCCGATGCCGATCGTCACGGCGCACAAGCTGGCCAAACGTCTGGCGGACGTGCGCAAGAAGGGAACGCTGAAATTCCTGCGCCCCGACGGCAAAAGCCAGGTGTCCGTGCGTTACGACGGGGACAACCGCGTCTTGGGTATCGACGCGGTCGTGGTGTCCACGCAGCACAGCGAGGACGTGAAGTACAAGACTCTGAAGGAAGCGGTGATGGAGGAGGTCGTTCGTCCCGTGCTGCCCGCGGGCATGGTGTCGAACAAGACCAAGTACTTCATCAACCCGACGGGACGCTTCGTCGTCGGCGGGCCGATGGGTGATTCCGGACTGACCGGACGCAAGATCATCGTTGATACCTACGGCGGCATGGGCCGTCACGGCGGCGGCGCTTTTTCGGGCAAGGATCCGTCCAAGGTCGACCGTTCGGCGTGCTACTACGCGCGCTACATCGCCAAGAACCTGGTCGCGGCGGGCCTGGCGCGCCGCTGCGAGGTGCAGGTCGCGTACGCGATCGGCGTGGCCGAGCCCGTGTCGCTGCTGGTGCACACGTTCGGCACCGCGACCATCACCGAGGACCGCATCGCCGAGATCGTCCGCGCCAACTTCGACTGCCGCCCGGGCGCGTTGATCCGCGAGCTGAACCTGCTGCGCCCGATTTACCAGAAGACGGCGGCCTACGGTCACTTCGGCCGGAACGATCCGGATTTCGCGTGGGAGAAGACCAACAAGGCCGACGCGCTGAAGTCGGCGGCACGGAAGTTCTACGCGGTCGGCGCGCCGAACGGCAACGGCCACGCGAAGGCGGGGAAGGCCGCGAAGACGCCGAAGAGGCGCGCCGACGCGGTCATCGAGGGGTAGGGGCGACGAACAATTCTCTTCGGACGAGGCCACGCCCTTCGAACAAGGGCGTGGCGGATTGGTTGTTGCGTTGCCCGGGGAAGGGATTCTTCGTCTCGATCGGATCCGAGTCCACCGATTCGATTCGCTGTGACGTATCTGGTCGACACCGACGTTCTCAGCGAGGCCAAGCCCGCGCCCGACACAAGAGTCGTCGACTGGCTCAAGAGGAACCAACGTGAGATAGCCGTCGATCCCATCATCCTGGGAGAAATCCGGTTTGGAATAAAGCTCCTACCTAAAAGGGGAGCGTCGGCGTCTCGAACGCTGGTTTGATAAAGGTCGCGTAAACTGGGCCCGTTTCCCCGACCACCGCGCAACTGCTACTCCGCCTGCCAATGATCTCGCGTTCAGCGGCGGCGCACAAGCGCTGCAACGCGCGGTTGGACGGCGCTTCCGCCGCCGACTTTGGGGGCACCGTCGGTGACCCACCACCCTTGAACAAGAATGGATACGCGCGAACGACGGTTCGTCCCGATGACTTGGGAAACGTCCATCGCCCCACTTCGGCGACCATACACGCCTCCACTTCCTCGTTGTTCAAGGTCGTTCTGAATACCCTGGCTCTGGACACGCTACCGCTTGGTTCGATATCCCAGGCGAGTTCAACAGCGCCGCTGAGGGTCGGATTCTTGGCGAGCACCCTCTCGTAGCAAATCTTCAGGTTCGGACCATGCGCCCTCACGACGCTGGCGACTTCACCTTTAGACAGCCCTCCGCCCTTGGGCTCGTCACTCCCTTTCGCAGCAAAGGAGAAGAGGCCCACAAGAACAACGACACCTGAGAAAACAGATCTGAGCATCGCTCGTCCGTCCAACGATACTGGCGATAAGCGGCGGGCGTAGGCCCGTCGGGTTCAACGCCGGGTTGGGCCGCCTCACCCACTTCGAACTTCCCTTAGACCGCGAATTGCGTGCCAGTCCAACGACCAGCTCCCGATGCGAACCGTCACTGGCACCGTCTCATAGTCCTGTCCTTCGACAGGAAGGTGTTCGCGCCTCGCCAGCCATGAGCACGTGGCCCTGAGAAGGCGAGCGTCCCGGAGTTTCTGGACCAGGTGCGATGCTCGAACCACCGGCACGGCCTCATCCTGCACCCAGCCGGCCCCAACCGACGTCTCAGACGCGACTGCCCAGCCGAACTCGTAGTCGGGTCGAACTCCCAGGGCTCGACACAAGTCGTCCCGACGGGATTCCGCTAGAGATCGCCTGGCCTTAATTTGCGCGATACCGCGCGCGATCTCTTCCGATCGATCACGAATTTCGCGCGGTTCAGCGGGCGCGATAAAGGACTTCAGCTCCAAGAGCAGACACGATCGCTCTGTGTCCGAGATAATTGCGAAGTCGATGTCGGGCGCTTCCGTCCAGCCCGGAATATCTCCGTTCCAGAACCGAAAGCCCAATCCGGCCAGGTCCTGGGTCAATCGAGTGCGGAGGAGATCCTCCTTCTTGGTACTGAGGCGAGCATATGCTCGCCTCGCATCAGGACTGCGGTTCAGGAGGACCACCAGGTTTCGTTCGAAGGCGTTGGTCAAAAGAAGCGTCGGGGCCCAAGCTATCTTGGAGTCTGTGAGCGGCACCAAGGGCTGCAGTGCAGGATCGGGCGACGTTACCGCGCCCCAGCCATAGGTCATCTCGTTGACGATTGCTCTAACGCGCTCCTCCCCCAGATTCGTGTAGCGGATGAGCCTTCGAAGCAGCTCGTCATGGCCCATGACGATGAGCGCATTGGAATAGCCCATTCCAATGCACCCCCGTCCCGCGGCGATCAATCGCGAGACGTGGTGGATGGAAGCCAGCACCTCGGCGAGCTTTGACTCAGCAGCCGCAAGCACATCACGAACAATTCGAGGGTTCATTGGATACGAGAAGCGATCCCCGTCGACACGGACTCCTTCGTGAACAAGCTCGGCGATCGAGGAAAGGTCGAACTCCTCTCCATGCTCGTCCAGGTCAGCCAAGCGGTCGTAGGCCTCATAGCGGGTGTCGTCGCGAAAGGGTCCCGTCGCTACAACCTTCTGCTGGTCGAGGTCGAGGCGAGCCAAGCCCAGGCTGGCATATGTGAAGACCGTCTCGAACGTCAAATAGTCTAGTGCCAGCTTGGAGAGTTCCCATGCAGCACCATACACGTCGTCGTCATAGGCCACTGGGATCCGACCACCTGGCGGGCAACTTTGTCTGAGCCATCGAAGGGGCCACTTTGCATGGTTGAGCACCTGATCCGCGAGGGCCGTCCGCTCATGCGGGTTTAGCTCCCTGTCCCCTGCTGCCTCTTTCAGCGTCGGCGCCACGAGCCGATCCTCACAAAACGCGAGGAAGTACCAAGCGGCCTCTCCGAAGGAGCGAGCCACTAAGGGATTCGACATGTATTCGGAATCGATTTCCCTCTCCGCAGCGCGGACATCTAGCGAGACTGGATCTGATGGCACGTCTTCGCCTCTCTGCCCCGGGTTGGCCCAACGTACGTCGCGGCGTTAACCCGCGGGCGCGCCAGCGCCCGGCGGGTTCAACGCCTGGTTCGGCAGCGCTGCTGCCCACGTGAGGTACTTGTTCAACAGGTCCCTTGTGAGAACGAGCATTGCGTTTCGTTGAGCACTTGTCGTCGTCCTCATCGAAGTCCAATTGCCATGGCGAATTGGATCCGCGAAGTCCTTAACAACCGAATCGACTTCGGTGCGCTGTGTTCCGAGCGCAGCGTGCATAGCAGCCCAGCCCCTCCCCTTGTCACGAGTATCAAAAGAGGACGCGATGGCTTCTATCGATCGATAGCACAAGAAGGCACACTCATCCTGTCCCGACAACGCTCGGACGTAATCTTGGAGGGCGTAGCGCAGGAAGATGTCTTTTGCGGACGCCTGAAACGCCGATCCAAAAACTGGCAGAGAGGGCTCGAAGTGCAGATTCCCTGGACGCGTTCCAAGAACGTGGCTCTTTCCGTCCTCCTCCAGGACCTGGATGACCTCGACGGAATAGCCAGTGCCGAGGGAGAATCCGAGGGCTGTCGTCACCATGGTGGCCATGCTTTTGGCCATGATGAACGCACTTACAAAACCGTCGACCGCGGGCACAGAATCAATGACAACGGTGACCTGGGAGGAGTCACAACTAATGGAAACCCCTCCCCCATCCTGGGTCTTAAGTTGGATGGGGGAAAAACGAACGTCGGCACGTTCCGGGTGTACGCGCCCTGTTGCGACATATCTCATGGTGGCATCATGCTCGTCGGCCAAACGATACTGCCGTTCAGCGGGTCACTTCAATCGCACCCACCTCGGGCTGGTGCGAGCCGAATAGACTTGCCAATCCACAGGCGGACGGCGGTCGCGCTCTCGATTGATGAAGTTTACCAGGTGGAGATACAGCTCCAGAAATATGCTTTCGCCATCGCTATCCGCCGCCTTTCCCGTAGCACTGGCGGGATTGATCATGCCGCGATCGAGAACGACAACACGGTCAACAAGATCGGTGCTTGAGCCCGCAGTGCTGGCGGCCGACTCAATCCGCTCAAACTCTTTCGCCAGCCAGTCATCGGCACCCAAATTAGAATTGTACGCAAACACCACGTAGAGGCACCGATAATTTTTGTCATCCGCCGCAGCGCCATCAGGCCGTGGCCCTACAAACTGTGCCTTGAACGGGCGCAACGCTCTCACCTTGGCCGCGCTTCGATAGGCACCGTTTAGTTCTTCCTGTGTAAGCGTCGTCTTTACCTCGACTACGACGTACAGCGATTCGCAAGGTAGGAGCAGATTCTCGTTTCCCACCAGGATCGGCGATGAACCGCTTCGGTCAAATACGACCAAATCTAGCTGACCAGTGCGCGCATCGGAGAAGTCGATTGCTTCGCCTTTCTTCACGTCGAACGCGCCAGGGAGGTGATGCCTCAAGAACTCTGCAAGCGCCGCCGCGCGTTCATCGCCCTTTATCCCCCGATGCTCGAACTTCGCGGCCTCTCGAGATGAAAGAGCTAGCTTGTTGGCCGCGTCGTCTAGGACGGCACGGAATACCTCGCTCGGATCTCTGGTCCCTCTCGGCACGTGTTGCTCCAGTCTGATGGGCACACCCGAATCTCGCGTCTGGCGAACTCCGTTTCTGCGACTCTAGCCGAGCCCCGTCCGTCAGCCTAACGCGACAACGCTACCTTCAGAATCTGCCGCCACTTCGGCTGATTGCGTTTTTCCGGCCGCTGATTCCCGGAAAGAAGAGTCTGAAAGTGTCATGAGCAGGTCCGTGGGGTGGGGGCATCCCGCTCGGACCGTCGTCATTCTCGCGTGTCGACAAACTCGAATTCCGGCAACCCTGCGATTCCGTACGCCTCGCACGCAAGCTGGTCCAGCGCCGCGAAATCGCGCGCGCGGAATGCCGTGCGAATCGAATCGCCCAAAACCTTCGTCATGCCCTTCGGATCCGGCAACCGGATGCGTCGCAGGTACTGCGCCTGGAAGCGCAAGTACCGGCCCCTCATCTTCACCGCGTACGACCACACGAAGAACAACGCGACCTTGGAGCTGAGCAATCCTCCCAGGACCTCCATGTCCCAGGTGTTCGACGTGACGAAGTAGAGGTTGTGGTGCGGATGGTAGTGGCCCTCGTCGAAGACGACCTCGTTTGACCCGGCGATGTCGGGAATCAGCAGCTTCGGGACGCCCACCAGTTCGGGATACACGCGGTCGATGGTTCGGAACCAGCTTCCCGGATTCTTCTGCGCGACGTGGCGCTTCCGAATGCCCGCCGCATTCTCCTCGATGTAGCGAGCCAACCTCGGGTACGCCCCGAGATCCACGATGCGACCGTCTGGGCCGAACGTGTTGACGACAAAACGCCGTCCGTCCCGAATCTGCCCGCGCTGGATGTCTTCGCGCATGACCAAGGGCACCAACCGATCCGACTCGACGTCGACCTCCGGGCCCACGACGTAGATCTCGTCGCATCCCGTCGCAACCCCGATGCCGACCCGGGTGCCATCGCTTTCAATCGGCTTGAATCTGCTCTCCAACGCGCGCAGCGCCTCCAGATGCGCCGGCGTACTGATCACCCACGGCTCGTCTCCCTCGAACCACGATTCGTACGCCGCCGTCGTGACGCCTGGTGCGGAGCCACCCGTGCCGGCGCCAATCATAGGCAGGATTGCCTGGCACTCCTCGGGCGACGCGGTTTCCAGGGCACCGACGCACACCCGTCCCGTGGCGCCGCGCCCGATGCTGAAGATCGAAGGGTACGCAATGACGTCCGAGTCAAACGGCGACGCCCGATGCAGATCGATGTAGCAACGGACGCCAAACCTATCGGCGACAAGTTTGCGCAACGGCGTCCCGTATTTGTTCAGGATCCAGCGATCCGCGCAGATGAACGTGAGCACCCCGTCCTTCGACAGAAGGTTCAATCCCTTCTCGATGAACCCGACGTACAGATCGGCGCGATCGAAGAGGGACTCGTAGCGTCGTCGATATTCCGCCTGCAACGGCGGGAACAACTGCTCGATTCGAATGTACGGTGGGTTGCCCACCACGAAATCGAACTGCTGCTTCGACGGTGCCAAGAGGAAGTCGGCCCGGACGATCCACCCCTCGGCCAGAGTCACGGCCGTCGGCGAATCCACCCCATGACGCCTCAAAACATCCTCGACCGCCCGGCGGCTGATCTCGACGTGGCCAGGATCGATGTCGAACGCCGAAACGGCGTCGGCAAGCCCGCTGGCGTCGTGGCCAAACACCCGTGCGGACAACATGAGCCTTTCGACCGCCTGAACCAGGAACGCCCCGTGGCCGCACGACGGTTCCAGCAGCGACAAGCGAGCGAGATCGCGATCCGCGCTGTAGCCGGCGAGATCCAGCATCAGTCCAACAACGTGAGGCTTCGTCAGGACCACGCCATGAACCTGACCGGACGCCCGGTCGCCATAGTCATAGGCGTCCCCGGGAATGACAACCGGCAAGTCGAGGCTTAGCTGAGGCGTGCCCATCGTCAGATACCCGCAAGATAGGACTGAACGTGGCCGGCCAACCCGGCGAGCAACTTCTTCATCGAGAGATCCGGCGCGGGTTGGTTGTGGTCCCCGCGTCGTCCGCCCTTCTCGGTGGACATGAGGAATGCGACGCCGTTGTACAGCTTTTCCAGCAGCAGCTTGCGAAGAAGCAGCTCGTATCGCTGGCTGTACGACGTGCCCTTGAATTCCGAAAAGACCGGGAAGTGTGGTTCGGCCACGCCCACTGGCTCCGTGGAACCGGGACAGTCTTCAAGCAACATGACCCACCCAAGCCACGGGGGAGGCTGGTTCGTCCCGAAGGCTCCCTCGCGATACGCGGTCCACAGGTCGGTGGCATTGCCAAGGGCCTCTTCGGTCCGGTTGTTGAAGTTGTTGCCCAACGACGGTCCGCGCTGGGATTTGAATTCCAGCCCCGCCACCAGATGGCCGCCATGGACCACCAGCATGTCCCAGCGTTTGGTCGGGCGGAAGTACCCAGGAAGTTCCAGCTTCGCCCGGACGTAGACGTGCGCCTCGGCCATCCCGTTCACTGTCAGCAGCCAATGAATCAGCTTGCAAAACCCGTCCATCTGCTTGCCGCCGGTCACCGCCGCCCGGCCTCCACGATCCGCGTCACCCGATTTCTGCTTCGTCGACTGGGCAAGCAGCGTTTTCCAGTAGTGGGCAACCGCGGCCCGCACGTGCGCCTCGTACTCGGCGGGCACAAGAGGCGGGCGTTGCATGGGCGGACGATAGCTGATTTCGGGTATCCGCGGTTTCGGATCGGCTCGCCGGCGATCGGCAGGAGACTTCGCGTCGTCACCACGCGAGTTTGCGAAGCGTGCCGGCAGGCGTCTTCAGGGAGCGTGCTTCGGCTTGGGCTGTCGAACGTACGCCAGCCTCGGGGGAACAGCGCGGTGTGATCACCAGACGGGTTCCGTCTGTCGTCAGGTCGAGCCCGGTGTCCGGCGTGATCCCAAGCAGATCGAGGATCGGTTGTTCCACGACGATCGCGACGCTGTTCTCGATCGTCTTGCGACCCCTGGGCATGAACATACGAAGGAACGAGGTTACCAACGAGATCCAGCCGACCATGGGTGGGCGGCTGTTCGAACGGGCGGCGAAGTCCTTTTCGCGCAGCGTCCGCACGTGAGACCGATTCCATTTCGGCATCGCTGACGTCTCCGCGAAGGGCTTGGTCTCGGGCTTTCCAAGGCCCGCCACCGGTTCGAGCCCGTGTTTCAGTGCCTGGCCGCTTTGCGCGGCGTCCCATGTATCGGCACGCGATCTGGTGCCGCTGTCCACGGCGATTGCGGCGATCAGGCGGCGCCTTTGGACATCGGGGATACGGCAGGTGGTGTCGAGTCTGTCTTCGAAGGTCTTCATCGGCGTGCTCCTTGCTGATTGGGCTGACTGGGCTGACTTGGATGCGACGGTGCCGACCCGCCATGCGCTGGCGGGGCCGACATCAACGCCCGAGGTATCGCCGACCGACCTTCGAAGTTGCGGGGGAAGAACGAGCGCGGCTGTCTTTCGCAAAAACCCAATCCGCCGGAATCAACCGCCGCGATGGTTCAATGCCACCCTTCTCAAGAGGGCCGCGCCCGGACGATGCGCGTGACGCCGCCCAGACGGATCACGCCGTCGGTTCGGATCCCCTCCAGCTCGCTCGCGAGGTCTTGCTCCCACGCGCGTTGGACGTCCCGGGGAAGATCGTTCAACAGTGCCCCTAGTCCAGATCCCAACACGCGCGTCCACGCGATACACGCGGCGGTGGTTTCGGCCTCGAACACCGGAACGTCCATGTCCTCGACGTGATCGATGGTGAAACCCGCCTGATTGAAATCGCGGACGATCCGTTCCAGCGTGCCGTAGCGAAATATCCCGGGCGCCTCGGGATCAAGCGCCGGTATCGATCGGTAACGCGCCAACAAACGCCGCGGCAGCGTGTAGTACGGAACGCGTTCGGGTTCCGCCCAAAGCGCGGCGACCAGGACGCCACCCGGTAACAGGGCGCGTCTGGCATTCGCCAACACCACGATGGGCGCCGTCATGTACATCAAACCCCAGCGGACCGTGACCGCATGGAAATGACCCGGTGGAATGCCTTCAGGCGACTCGGCATCCGACACGCGCAAGTCGAGATTCGAAAGGCCCTCGGCCGCGGCCTTGTCCCTTGCCATTTGCAGCATGCCACCCGACACATCGACGCCCCACACGGAGCCACGCGGACCCACCCGCCGCGCGGCCAAAAGCGCCGGCTCTCCACGCCCGGTCGCAAGGTCAAGCACGTGCATGCCCGGCCGAAGACCCGCAAGATCGACCATGCGCTGGCTGAGCGGTGCCGTCAGGCGGGATTCGATGGCGTCATACCGGCGCCAGATCTCTTCGATGGTGGGCGCTGGAAGAACCACGCGATGCCGCATCACCACGCGCCCAGCGGGATCCAACCCGCGACGCGTCTCGTCCCGAACGACAGCTTCGATTTCCGCGCGCCGCTCGTCGAATGGAACTTCCTCGAATCCGTGCTTGCCGCAAAACGGCATGTTCCAGGGCGGGGCGCGAAACGTCGTCAAGGTGATCTCGTGGTATCCCGAACGCAGAGCCCAGTCGCACACCGCGCGCAACAGCGCCGCTCCGATACCCCGCCGCCCATGTTCGGAAGCCACGTCCATTTCTTCCAGATGCGGTAGGTCATCGGCGAGCATCCGTACCAACGCGAACCCAACGGGGATCTCGCCCTCCACAGCCACCCACAGCCGCCCCTGCTCCCGCGCCTGGATGAGATCGCGCTCGGGAATACAGCCCTCCAAGACCGAGTCCGGGGCATGGCCGCGCAAGAGGCGAGCCGCGTCGCGTTCGATGGCCGCCAACGCAGCGATGTGATGCGGCTGCGCCAGGACGATGCGGTAGCGTGGATCCACGACGATCGCAGGATACCGAAAAACGCGACGTGGGTTCGCTCCTGATTCGGTCGCCGTTGCGCGCGGCGCGGGCGCGGTACACTGCGGCCCATGGGAACGGACGACGGTCAGGGGGCACCGCCCACGGGCGCAGCCCCGACGGCGCCTGCAAAGGACACGGCCCTGCAGTTCGACCAGGTTGAACTTGCTTCACCGGACGCGGCGCACCTGTGCGGGCGATGCCACCGCCCAATCGACGACGAGTATTTCGAGTTCGCCTCACGGGTGGTCTGTCGCCCGTGCGCGACCGAGTTGGGCGGAGGAGCAGGGGGAAAGAGCGCGTTCCTGCGTGCGTTGGTTTTCGGGGGCGTCGCCGCGCTGGTGGGCACGATCGTGTGGTACGCGATCGTCAAGATCACCGATTACGAACTGGGCCTGATCGCGGTTGGTGTCGGATTGCTGGTGGGCATCGCCGTTCAGAAGGGCTCGCGCGGACGCGGCGGATGGAAGTACCAGGCGCTGGCGATGGCTTTGACCTACGCCTCGATCACGACCAGCAAGCTGCCGTTCATCGTCACCGCGATGAAGAACGCTGCAAAGGTCGAAAGAGAAACCACGGAGAAGGCCAAGGATTCGGGCCCCGGCGCTACGGCAAAGATGAAAACCGGCACAGCCGAGAACGGATCCGGCGACACCGTGGTCGCGAAAGAGCGCGGCGTGGAAGCCGATACCCGACCTGCCGGAAAAAGCGACGTGGAGACCGACAACTCCCACGCAAGAAACACGGACGCCGCGAAGGACCCACCCAGTCTGGGTGGCTTTCTTTTCGCGCTGGTCTTCATTTTCGGGCTCGCCCTCGCCAGTCCGTTTTTGGGGGGCGCCCAGAACATCATGGGGATCATCATCATCGGCATCGCGTTGTACGAAGCGTGGAAGATCAACCGGCGCGCGCCCGTAAGCGGTCCGTTTCGCCTTGGCGCCGCCGCGCCCGTCGCGGCAACACCGGCCACGGTCGGCGAAGCACCCAACCCGGCATCCGCGCCGTGAGTTCGCCGGAATCCGCCGCCCCGTCGGCGCGCCCGTGCACAGGCTGTGGCGCCGCGCTGCCGCGGTCGCTGCTGGCCTGTCCGACTTGCGGCCGCTTGGTACATGCCGAAGAGCTGAAACGCCTGGCCGCCGACGCCGAGCGCGCCGAACAGCACGGCGATCTGACCGGCGCGCTTGCCGCGTGGCGAAACACCTTGACGTTGCTGCCGACCGCCGCCGTTCAGCACCAGCGCATCTTGGTCAAGGTTCAGGGACTAAGCGCGCAGGTTCCGGGCGCGACCGCGTCTTCCCACGGTGGCCCGGGCGCTTTCGCGGCACCGTCCGTCGGCGGATCGGGCGCGGGCGCGATCGCCGGTTCGCCCCCCCACAAATCCGGCTGGAAGAAATGGTTGGCGGGCCTGGGCGCGGTCGGGATTCTGCTGGCCAAGTTCAAGTGGGTCCTGCTGTTCGTGCTGGCCAAGGGCAAGGTGCTGCTGATCGGCCTGACGCAGGCGAAGACGTTCCTGTCGATGGCGTTCGCGCTTGGTGTGTATGCCACCGCGTTTGGCTGGCGGTTCGCCGCGGGATTGGTCGTGTCGATCTACGTCCACGAGATGGGCCACATCGCCTGGTTGCGGCGGTACGGAATCGCCGCCACCGCGCCCATGTTCATTCCGGGGCTGGGCGCGTT
This sequence comes from Pseudomonadota bacterium, assembly GCA_031407985.1. Taxonomy (GTDB): domain Bacteria; phylum Myxococcota_A; class Polyangia; order Fen-1088; family Fen-1088; genus FEN-1088. The sequence goes on from JANOJB010000069.1 coordinate 11,807, forward strand.
CGTCCGTCTGAAGCAGCACCCGGCGACGGTGGGTGAAGACGCACGCGTCGGTCTGGCGGGCCCCGTCTGGGGGGCAGGCGCCGCCATCGTGGCGCTGGTGATCGGCGTCGGACTTGACCACCCCCTGTTCGTGGCGATCGCGCGCGTCGGCGCGTGGATCAATCTTTTCAATCTGCTGCCGGTGTGGCAACTCGACGGCGGACGCGCCTTCGCGGCCTTGGCGCGAAAACAGCGGGGCATCGTCGCGGGCGTTCTGTGGATGCTTGCCCTGTCGGCCGGCGATGGCATGTTGTTCCTGCTGGCCGTCGCCGCCACCTTCCGCGCTGTTCCCAAGGGCACGGCCCCCGCCGTCGGCGATCGCGGTGTGCTGGTGACGTACCTGGTACTGATTGTGGGTCTCACCGCGCTGATGGCTTGGGGGGGAACGCCCCTCGATCAGGCGATGACCACCGCGCCGGCGCGTCCCTAACCTGGACCAGACTAGGGCGCCTTTCGGTCCACGCGAACGCGCACGCGCATCGGCGCCGCGCGTCCCGCCGGATCCGTCGCGACGTCGAAAATCGCCCCGTCCGCGACAAACGGTGGAATCGGAATGCACACGACCACACTCTCGTGCTTGCTGCCGTCGTACTCGCAGGTTCGACACCACAGCCGTCCCCGGTGCGCGCTGCCGAAGCACGTCGGACACGCCACCTGTGCGACGGTGTCGATGGCGGCCGTTCCCCCCGTGGTCGCCTCGGTCGTGTCGAGCATCAGTTCCACGACACCGTCACCACACCGGAGGGCGACGCCCCGCGCGATCAGCGTGTCCAGCGGGCCGCACAACCGATCGACAAGATTGTCGACGCGCTGGCGGTCGCCCACTGCGCCGCGACGCCGCCAGGAAATCTTGCCGCCGGGACCGTAGGCCTCGCCCTCCATGATCTCACCGTCGGCTTGACCCGCCGGCCCGCCTTGACCAGCGCGAGCACCCACGTTGCCCCGGCCCCGACGCCCGAAGCGGACGGTCTCCGCCTCGCGCAGTCGCGCGTCGTAAGCCGCGCGCGCCGGCACGTCCGACAGGACGCCGTAGGCCTCGGCGATCCTCTGGAACACCTCGGTCGACTGGACACCAGCGCGGTCGGGATGAAAACGCAACGCCAGCATGCGATACGCGCGCCGCAACTGCGCGGCCGCCGCGCCGCGATCGACGCCCAACACGGCGTAATAGTCGAAAACCGGCGCGCGCATTGGCGCTTCCAATCTATCGCAGGTGGACTATTTCGTCCCCCCCGGGCCCCCAGGTCGGGTAGGTCGGGTGCCACCTGGTGCCGCCGTGCCCGAGATACCGCCGCTTCCGCCCCTGGCGCCGGAACCAACCGCCCCGCCCGCAGCATTCGCGCCGTTCGCGCCGTTCGCGCCGTTCGCGCCGTTCGCGCCGGGCGCGCCGGGCGTACCCGGGCCGCGCGACTGGCGCAACACCGCGTCCACCGCATCCTCGCCGGGCGCACGACGGGCGGGCTCACCGGCAAGCGGCAGGATATCCGCGTCGCTTTCACCCTCCGCGCCGCTTTCCCCGACCTCGCCGCCGGCCTCCAGATCGCCCGCGACCAACTGTTCGTCGAATCCGGTCGGCAAATCGATCCGCTCGCCGGTTCCTTCGCGCACGTAGCGCATGATGGCGGTCACCGCGCCGACCTGCGACGCGCGCACCACCGGCAGGTGCCGCCCGCGAAAGCCCTGCACCATCATCGAAAACACCATCACGTCGTCGCCGTCACCGACCAGGCCGGACAAACACGATTTGCCGTTCAGCGTGCCCGTTTTGGCGCGGACGCGGCGCGCGGCCAACGTGCCCTTGAACCGATTCCGCGTCGTGCCGTCGATGCCCCCCACCGACAGCGACTGCAAAATCTCGGGACCCACGCGTGGATCCAGGTACAGGGCGCGCAGCAGATCCGCCATCGCGGCCGTCGTGATGCGGTTCGCGTGTCCCAGGCCCGAGCCATTTTTCGGCACATAACTTCCGGGACGCAGACCCATGCCGCCGATGACCTCGCGCAACACCACCAGTCCCTTGTCCGTGGTCGGAGCCCCACCACGCTGCTCGGCCCCAACGGCTTGAAGGACGCGCTCAGCCCAATCGTTGTCCGAATCCTTGTTGATCTTGCGCAGCACGACCTCCAGCGGAGCGGATGTGTGAACCTGGACGAATCCAGGGATCGCTTGCGTGGTCGCCGTGCCGGCGGGATCGCGCACGGCGATACCCACCCCGACCAGCGCCGCGCGCAGCATAATCGCCGCGTGCAACGCGGGATGCGGCACACGCCGGCGGAAAGCAACCCCGGCCGCTCCGGGCTGAATCCGTCCCGCAACGTCGACCCGCAGACGTCCGTTGGCGACACCAACGCGCACGGAGATTCGTGGCCGGCGTCCGCCTTCCTTGGTGACCGCCTGGTTGTGGATCAGGGCGCCGTGTTTGCCGTCGTCGCTGGGCGCCAGATACGTGGGCTCGACCATCACAACGGCCGGCGCGCCGGCCGCTGCGCCGGGACGCACGCGGACGATGGTGATCGCGTGGTCGACGATCAGGGGCGCACGGTTGTCGCCCTGGCTGTCGCCACCGCCACCGCCGTCGTCGCCGATGCGCCGCGGATCGGCGATCACGGCGCCGTCGATGCGGGTCACGCCCCGCGCCCGCAAACCGGCGGCCAAACTTTCCAGATCGGCCATCCGCAGCGACGGATCCCCGTTGCCGCGCAGATTGACGTTGCCGGTGATGACGCCGTCATCGTCCGGCGTGGGTCCCGACAGCTCGGTCCGAAACCGCCAGTCGGCGCCCAGCCGCATCAATGCCGCCGTCGTCGCCAGCACCTTCTGGTTGGACGCCGGGTCCATCAGCGCATTGGCGTGGCGGGCGTAGTACAGACGCCCCGTCCGCGCCGACATCACGCGCAGCCCCACACGCAACCGTCCCAGCGTCCGGTTGTTCAGGATCTCGGCGATGGTCTCTTGCAGGCGGCGAATGCGTTCCCGATCGCGATCGTCATCCGCGGGGACAGGCACATCGTCGCCGGCGCGGTTTTGTTTGGCGGCTTTGTCGTAGGGCTTGCGGGCGATGGTCGCCTTTGATGCTGGCGCGACTGCCGATTTCGATGGCTTCGCCGACGAAGCCTTGTCTTTCGAGACTTTCGCGGGACCCCGCGTGGGAGCCGACGCTGGAGCCGACGCTGGAGCCCGCGCTGGAGCCCGCGCTGGAGCCCGCGCTGGAGCCGCGCTGCCGGTACCAGCACTGGACGTCGCGAACCAACCGGCCAACAACAGAGGCGCCAGGCGCGGTCGCCGAAACCGAAACCCGGCGCGGTCCCAGGGAGCACCAACGTTCATCAGACGCGGCCCGCCGCGCACCGGAACCCCAGATCGGCGTCGCGATGTTCGGGCGCCCACGCGTTGCGATTCGCCGCGCGCGGCGGAACGAAGTAGCTGCAGCACGAACCCCCGCGCACGACGCGGCGTTTGGGATCCTCGTCGTAGCGATCGGCCACCCATTCCCAGACGTTGCCCGCCATGTCCATCGCGCCAAACGGGCTGGCGCCACCGGGGTAGCGACCGACAGCGACGGGAAATCCCGGATTCTGGCCCGCGCACGGACCTTCACCGTCGTAGTTGCCCCAGTTCGCGCGATCACACAGCGGCTCGGCCCCCCAGGGAAACTCACGCGCGTCGGTCCCGCGCGCCGCTTTCTCCCATTCCGCCTCGGTGGGCAGGCGCCCGCCCGCGAATCCGCAAAAATCCTTCGCGTCGGACCACGACACCCCCGTGATGGGCAGGTTGCCGTCCAGGCCGGGCGCGCCGGCCAACGACGCCGGGACCGGCTTGCACTTGCGCGCGGCGACGCACGCGGCGTAGCTCATGCGCGTCACCTCGGTGCGATCGATCGCGAAGGCGGGCAACACCTGCGTGCGGACCGGTCGCTCGTCGTCGTCGCCTTTGGCCGACCCGCGTACGAATGGCCCCGCGGGCACCGCCACGCGATCGAACCGTGGAACGGCCGCCGCCAACTGTGGATGCAGCACCGGGGCGTTCGCCGCGACGGCCACCACGCCAGCCGTCAGGAAGGCGCGCGTTCGCCCGAACGGCGTTCGCCCGAACGGCGTTCGCCTGATCATGGTCCGATCATGGGGCGACCCCACCCACCAGTTCGATCTTCCGCGCCCGCGACAACGCCTTGATGGCGGCCTCCCGCCGAAGCGCGTTCGAACGCGATCTCTTGCGCTCGACATACAACAGGCGCACGGGCCGGCGGGACCGCGTGTACCGCGCCCCGGCGCCCGTGTTGTGCCGGGCCACCCGTGCGTCGACGTCGGTGCTGATGCCCGTGTAAAGGGATCCGTCCCGGCACCCGACGACATACACGAACCAAGCTGCCATGTTCGCCTACCGACGTATCACAACGGGAGCGGAACGTTAACTTAATCGGCCAGACGTTCGATCAGCACCCGTGCCTGCGCGGCCCACGGCGCCCCCGCGTCCCCGTCCAGTCCCAGGTAGCGTTCCAGGTGCGCGCGCGCCTGCGCCCGTCCTCCCATCCGCTCCAGCGCGATCGCCAGGTTGTAATGGGCATCGGCGAAATCCGGCGCGTTTTGCAGCACGCGTCGCAGTTCGGCCACGGCCAGTTCCAGGTCCCCATCCTCCAGGATCAGATTCGCCAGATTGAACCGCGCCTCCGGTTGCTCCGGATCGATGGCCAGCGCCGCCTCGAACGCCTGCCGCGCCCCCTGCCGGTCGGCCCTCCTGTACGCGATCTGTCCCAGATTCGTGTGCGCCGCCGCCAGCCCGGCGTCCAACGACAGGGCCTTGCGGTAATACGCCTGCGCGTCGTCCCAACGGGACGGATCGGCCTCCAGGCGCATGGCCTCGGTGAACCATTCGTACGCGGTCGCCGGGCGCGATCGTCCGGCATCAATGCCCGCCGACCCGGCCGCCCCCGCCGACCCCACCGGGGTCACCGCCCCCGCCGGCCCCGCCCCCACCACCGTCTCGGTCACGACCTGCGCGACCGGACCGGCGTTGGCCTCGGCCGCCAGATCCCCAAGCCCAAAATCGAACACCTTCTGCCCGGTCACCTCAAACGCGGCGCCGTCTTCGACCACCACCAGCGCGTCCCCGTCAAACGACACCCGCAACCGATCCAACGGTCGATCAACATGCGGCAGCGACGAGCGAACAGTCTCCAGAGCCTTGCGGATCTTCGCGACCGCGAACCCACGGTTGACCAGCTCCTTGGCCGCCTTGACGCTGATCAGATCCTGGAAGCTGTACAGCACCTTCCCGACACTGCGCACGGATGGTCCCACGAAACCCACCTGCGCCCAGTAGCGAAGCTTCGTTTCCGGAATGTCCAGAATCTTGGACACGGCGGCAAAGCTGTACGTCGTCTCCGACATGCCGATCGCCGCGGGCTAAAGCCCACCCTCCACGTCGATGTCGATAAACACCTTGGCCCCCTGCGCGCGGACGGCGACGTGGGTGCGCAGGTC
>JANOJB010000116.1:0-5154 GCA_031407985.1 Pseudomonadota bacterium
CGAGCTCGGGGACGGTCAAAAGAGCGCGTACTCGTACTACAACGCCACCGTCGGTATGCTGGGGCTCCTGACCATGAGCGGAAACTTCACCCAGTTCTAGGCCACACCGACAACATGAAATCACTCCACTCAGTTTTCCTAACGGCCGGTCTAGCTCTGATTGGTTTCGCCGTGTCGGGGTGCAAGCCCGGCGGCGAGGCTGGCACCGATGGTGGCGGTGGCGGCGGCACGGGGGGACAGGGCAGCGTGAACCCGCTTTGTCCTTCGAATACGCCCAACGATCTGATTTCGGATTTCAAACTCGACAACTCGCTGCACGCGGCGGACGGGCGTCAAGGGGGCTGGTACACGTACGGGGATAAGCTGGGAGTGTTCCCCTTGGGGTCGACCGGCTACCAGATCGATCTGGTTGAAGGGAACCCGAACTGCTCGGGGGCGGGCTCCCTGCATTTCAAGGGGATGGGGTTCGCCGAATGGGGCGCGGCAACCGGTGCTGACTTCAAGCCGCGAGACACCGCGGATGGCTCGTACCAGCCCAAGATGACCTACGATGCGAGTGGCTATCGCGGCGTCTCGTTCTGGGCCAAGGCGTCGGCGCCGCTGGACGGGGTTCAGGTCGGCTTCCCAGATCTCTACACGGACCAGGCAGCCCCCCTCCACGACATGCCCGATCCGCTTGATCCCACCATGAACGTCTGCACCGCCTGCACGTGCATCTACCTGGCCGGATCCGCGTCCAACTGCAGCCCTTACGTCGTCCAGTTCGGACTCAAGGGCGACGGCGGCGCCGCCACGCTGTTCGGCGGCACCTACGCGAACTACCAGCTCGACACGACATGGAAAAGGTTTGTGATCCTGTTCGCCGACACGCGCCAGGATCCGGGCAACGGCGGATACCACACGCCGGCCGATCGACTGGACGTCGCGCACCTGACGGCGATGGCGATCCAGATCAACATGAACTACGACACCACGCCGAAATCCGTGCGCGACTTCGATCTGTGGATCGACGACGTTTCGTTTATTAAGTAGTCCCTCGCTGCCGGCACGGAGTACGACTACCGCCCCCAAGTCAACGCGTCCAAATCTCCTGCTGTTGGGCGGTTGGGTTAACCCGCTCGTTCGCATCGCCGGCTTCGGCCCGCTCGCTGAGAACCAGTTCGATCAGATGTAAGACGTTCGCGCGTTCCGTGGCGCGGCTCTGTCGCAAGCGCACGGCGCCGCGTTCCAGCAGAATGCGGTTGCCGTCGTTGCCTTCATGCTGGGCGCTGTAGTCGGCCGTGAACAACGGGACCCCATGTCGAGGGCGGCCTCGCCAGCAGCGAAGGTGCCACCTTTCGCCCGTGCTTCGATGAGAACGAGCGCACGCGACAGGGCGCAGATCGTGCGGTTGCGCTGCATCGCGCGCCCCACCATCCAGTGGTCGTCGGGGAAGAACTCACTCACGACGACGGTGCGCGCGGGATCGAACACGTTGCGCAGTTCTGGGCGGAAGCGATGCTGCAGGATGCCTTCCGCCAACACGATCGTCGTGGTACCACCGCGATCAAGTGCCGTTCCGTGAGCCGTGATGTCGACGCCCTTTGCGCCTCCGCTGACCACGTTGATCCCTTTTGCGGTGACCTGGTCGGCGATATCCGCGGTTACCGCCAAGCCGCGATCGGTTGCGTTGCGTGATCCACAGAAGCCGACGCTCGCCTTGCTCAACAGATCGGCGGGTCCGCGAACAAAAATCACGGGGGGCAGGTGCTTTCGCGCGAATGCAGGCAGCGCCAGGTCATGGAATGGAGCGGTGAGGCAGCGAATGCCCTCACGCTGAAGACCGTCTGCAGCGCTTCCGATTGGAGAGCGCGGCGAGGTCGATCCAAGGCCCAGGTTGGTCAGCAGGCGCCGACCCGTTTCGCCAAAGGCGTCCTCGATGGGCATCTGCGCCTCGTCCAGCGCGGTGAGCGCGCGTCGCAGCCGGACGGCTCCCACGCCGGGTAGCCTCATCAGGGTGAGAATGCTTTCGAGTTTGTCCACGATGGTGACCGCTAGAAGAGAATGTCGTCGTCTTCCTGGGTCGGTGATGATGCCTCATCGGGCACAGGATTTGGAACCTTGGGAACGTTGTCGCTATTGCTGAGCGTTTTTACTGCCGCAAGGAATACCTCGCTTTCGACATGGAGCGCATCCGCAACGACAAAACGACGACACTCGGACAGCGTGAGCCTCACGCATTCCGAATCGGCACGGCAGCTTCGAGAGTTGCTAACGGAGCGTGCAATCGCACCGACCAGATAAACCACTCCGACTCCCGGTTTGGTGGATGGTTTGAAGAACCATTTGGTTCGTTCGTCCGAGACCAGGTCATGGTGAAGGCTGACCTGGTTCCGTTGGAACGTGTTGAGCGCGCGATTCTGCTTCTCCGTGGGCACAGGGTCTTGCTGGATGCGGACCTGGCCGAAATGTACGGCGTGGAAACGCGGTCGCTGGTTCAGGCGGTCAAACGCAATCGGGATCGCTTCCCTGAGGACTTCATGTTCCAGCTTCAAGAGGACGAGGTCGAATCTCTAAGATCACAAATTGTGATCTTAAAGACTGGGCGCGGACGGCATCGAAAATACTTGCCCTTCGCCTTCAGTGAGCAAGGCGTCGCCATGCTCTCGACCGTCCTGCGTAGCCCGCGTGCCGTTCAGGTCAACATCGAGATCATGCGGGCGTTCGTGCGGTTCCGGCAGATGCTGCAAGCCAACGCGGGATTGGCCAGGAAACTGGCGGCGTTGGAGACCAAGTACGACGGGCAGTTTCGGGCCGTGTTCGACGCGATTCGGGAATTGATGGCGTCGCCGGTGAAGGCCAGGAAACGGATCGGTTTTCGCGTTGCCGGCGGCGTCGACGGCGCGGCCGTTGTTGTCGAAGCAACCGCCGCCGCGCAGACCCTCGAAAGTCGGAAACCTTGTTCTGGTGAGCGACCGGCCTTTTCAAGGCAGTGGCGCCTCAGCGCGGGCGGCATTCCCATAGTTCGAACGTCACCTGGCGGTCGGATATCCGCCAGACGCCGGCTTCGTCGCGGGACAAGACGTAGCGCGTGATGTTGTTCATGTCTGCCAGTTCCTGTTCGCTCAGCTGCTCTCGATCCAAGACGCCATCGATCACCAGTTCCATCTGCGCTTCCAGAATGTCGGCCACCACGCGATCCGGTGTCTGCTCGACGATGGTTACCCGCGATGTCGTGAACGGCTCGAAGTCGGAGCCGCCACGAAGAGCGACACCGGCGTTCCCTATCCACTCGCCAAGGGTGCAACCGAAATAGGTGGCCACGTAGCACGGGAGAGTCGGACCTGTGACCCGCTTTTCGAGAAAAGCCAGGACGTCCGCCTTTTTCGCCAAGGACCGGACCCCTTCGGTGTCGAAGCAGCTGCCGAGCATGACGGCGGGCTCGCGCTTCTTGAAAAGCTCGCGAAGAAAGTCATGTACCTCCAGATGAATTCCCAGGACGAACGTCCGTACGCGGTCCGGTGTCCAAGGCGGGTCGTGCTCTTGGCGCGCGACCGATATGGCTGGGGCTGGGATGCGCGCCGACTGGGTGGGCGCGGACACGGGAGCTGATGCGGGCAACGGTGGATCGCTCTTGCGACAGGCGACCACCGACAGCAGTCCAACCAAGGCCGACGTCAAGTGAGGGTGGGGAATGGTCATTGGGGATTCTTTGTCAGTACGAAGCCGTGTCGCAGCTCGGCCTGGATTTGCTCGCGCGAAATGCGCAGTTGTCCGGCGCCAAGATGCAGTGCCTTGTCCTGCACCAGACTCTGGTCGGGCCCGAGGTGCGGACTCCTGCCTTGGTTGTTGCGCCCTGGATCAACGATGAAAAACCATTCATTGCCGTGACCATCCTTGGCGTAGCCGTTCACAACCATGACGTGGCCTTTCGCCGTGAAATGGCCGCGACCGTTGCTGGGGTCGACGCCCACGCCAATCACACCGACGCCGCCGCTGTTGATGCCGTCTCGCAACGTATCGATGTTCTTGCTCTGGTCCTTGCTGGTGGCCGCCGTGTACGTCAGGCCGTGCGCGGCCGCCCATGCCTGGCCCATGCCGTGGGCGTCCGATCCGGACCTTCCGACGGTGCCGCTGAAGCCACCCTGGACCGCGAAGTCCGCTACATGGATCGGGGTCGTTCCGCTTCCCCTCAGCGCCGCGTCGGCAATCGCCAGGGCGGCGGGGGCGCACCCTGATTGAGCGAGGGTTCGAGACTGCCCGAGCGTGGGTGGAGATTTCGGATAGGGGTGGTTGGCCCAGGCTTTGTGAGCCTGATTGAAATATGGGGTGTTCTTCGCAAGGTGAATCTCCGTGAATCCTTGCGCTTCAAGCGTGGTGATCGCCCTGGAATGCTCGATTGGGCCCGCCCGGAAGTCCCGGCCAGGTAGGAGCCCGGGCTCCGCGTCTGTCGGCGTTGTGTCGTTGGCGCCACTCAGGTTCCGTGGGGCGCCTTCGCTTTCAATCGTGCTGGTCAGCGTGACGCCCGCCCGCCCAACGCCGCTGCCTCGTGAGAGGCGCGCGGACTCCATTTCATTGTGAAGCACGCTCCACAGCGCTCCGCTTGCGGTGTCAACTTGCCGCCCGTCGGTACCGCGCTTGGTCGTGGAAATCGAATCGAAACCTCCGTCGCGATCGACGGAATCCAGCAGGTCAAACAGCTTGGACAGTTCCTCGTCGCCGCTGATTGTCCCGTTTTCTCCCGCGATCTCAGCAAGGGCAGACCGGGCGATGCCCGCGCGCTGAAGCGTCTCCTCGGTCCGCGATCCCAGCGCATTCACATCGAGCCGCGCGCCCTCGGCCGCGACCGTGGCGACGAACGACTCCCTGGTGATTCGACTCATGCCGGCGGTATCGGAACAGCCCCATCTGGGTTGCGTGATTTTCGTTCACGCTCGGTTGGATCGCTGGCGACGTTCGTCATGGCTCATTTCATCCGGGCGCGATAACGTCACGCCGCAACGATCACGCAACGCCAACCAAGGGGAGTCGATCATGCCGAATACCGTCCGTTTTCACCGCGTCCTGCGTGCGACGCCCGAGAGGGTCTACCGGGCATTCCTGGACGCTGACGCTGTGGTCAAATGGCTGCCGCCGAACGGGTTCACCGGCAAGGTTCATCACATGGATGCCAAG